>JBBIMQ010000001.1:0-5187 GCA_037444345.1 Gemmatimonadota bacterium
GCCACCCGGGCTCCGACCAGGGGAGCGCCGCCGTCCCGGTCGCGGACCGTCCCGATCACCTGGCCGGTGGACTGGGCCGCGAGGGATCCGGCGGACAGGAGCACGCCAAGCAGACCGAGCAGTCGCGGCATCACTCCTCCAGGAGCCAGAGGTCGCCCGCCCGGGCCACCGCCGTGTCCGCCACGATGACATTGCCGGCGGGGTCGCGGACCACGGTCACGGTGAGCGGGTAGGCCTCGACCGCCAGGCGCCGCCCGTCGGGCGCCAGCGCGGGTCGCCGGTAGAAGTGCTGGGCGACAGGAAGCGGGGTCTCGGTTCCCGAGCGCAGATCCACCAGCGTCACCTGGCCGCCCTCATCCCGCGCCAGCAGGCCCAGCAACGGATCGCTCGTGAGGCTCACCCGCCCGCCCACCACTGCGACCAGCCGGTCGCCGGCCACCTGGACGTCCCGGGCGAACCGGCCCAATCCGAAGTCGTGCACCTCGCCCACCGCGCCGGTCGTGAGGTCGCGCCGGAACACCCGGGAATCGCCCGCCACCGTGTAATAGACCGACCGGCCATCCGGAGCGGGGGCTGCGGCATTCGCAAGATAGGTCCCGGGGATGTCCTCGCGGGTCGGGGGAGCGGTGCGGAGGTCGAGCCGCACCAAGTCCTGGCCCAGGAGCAGCGTGTCCGAGCGGCAATTGAGGCAGGGGCGGACCACCGTGCTGATCGCGCCGATATAGATGATCGTGGTGGCGTCGAGCCAGCTCACCGAAATTGCCAGGTCGTGCGGCCGGCCGGTGCTGGAGTTGTAGGGAAATCTCACCAGCCGCCGGCTCAGGCGCAGGTTGTCGAGCGGGGCCAGTACCAGGGCGCGGCGCGAGGGCGCGTCATCGAGCGGGCCGCTACTCGCCACCAGATAGGCCACCTGGCCACCCCGCTCGGCGGGCCATTCGAAGGCATCGAGCGAGTCGGCGAAGGCGGGCAGATCCTGACAGGCGCTTCGCACCCGGCTCCCGCCGCCGGCCGGCAGGACCCCGAGGCAGCGGTCAGGGACCGACCGGCTCAGGTCCTCGTAGGAGTAAAGCAGGTAGCGTCCGTCCTGGGACCAGGAGGGCATGCGGTCGGTGCCGCGGTTGAAGGTGAGTTGCCGGGGAAGGCCACCGCTGAACGGTCCGCTCTCTCGGGGATCGGTGGCACCAAACGGCTCCGCCTGACGGCAGGCGACCACGATCAGCAGGAGGACCAGCCGCCTCACGGTTCTTCCAATAGCCAGAGGTCGCCGCGGAAGCGCGGGGCCGCCGAGTCGGAGGCTTCTACCGCCAGCCGGGTTCCGTCCCGTGTCAGGGCTGGCCGGCGGAACACCAGGCCAGGCAGCGTGATCCAGCGCTCGGCGCCGCTGGTCAAGTCCACGGCGATCAGCGGTCCACCCTCATCCACCTGCATCGGCCCGAGCGTGGGGTCCACGGTGAACGCCACCCGGCCCCCCACCACCGCGACGAGCCGACCTCCTCCGACCTGCACGTCGCGCGCGATCCCGGTCCCGAAATCGTGGAACACGGTGGTCGTGCCCGTAGCGAGGTCCAAGGCGAACACCCGGGAATCTCCCATGGCCGTGAAGACCACGGTGCGGCCGTCGCCGCTCGCCGCCAGCGAGCTGGCCAGGCTGGTGCCCGGCAGCTCGGTGGTCCGTGGCGGCGAGCTCCTGAGGTCGAGGTGGACGATGTTCCGGCCCACCGGCAGGCTGTCCACTGGACAGCCCGGGCAGGCTCTCACATACAGCATGCCGGCCGCGAGGTATACGAGGGAGGTGGAATCGAGCCAGACGATTCCCGTGGCGACGTCCACCGGGCCGCTGGCGCTCGCGTAGGGAAAGGTGCGAAGCGTGATGGCGCGGCGGGGATCGGTGAGCGGCGCCACCACGAGCGCGTGAGCGTTGGCGGCGAGCTGGCTCGTGCCGCTGCTCGAGCGCAGATAGGCTAGCCGCCCGCGGGCAGCGGCCGGGTGCTCCCAGGCGTCCACCGAGTCCTGGTGCCCCGGGGCATCCGGGCAGCGGTCCAGGAGCCGCGCCCCGCCCCGGGGCGGCAGCGCCGCGAGACAGTAATCCCGCACGGGACCGGTGGCCTGCTCATAGGTGTACAGGAGCAGGCGGCCGTCGTCCGACCACGCAGGCGTCCGGTCCTCCAGGAGATTCAAGGTAAGGCGCCTGGGAACCAGCTCGTCGAACGGTCCGGCCGGGCTGTAGGTTCCGGGCTCGAAGCCGGCCGCGTGATCGCAGCCAGCAAACAATGCGATGAGCACCACAGGGTTCATTCGCGCCATCGGCATCCAGCTCGCGGGAGGCTGGTCCCGCGCTGTGTCATGGACGGTGGCCCCGGGAGGCCCGCGAGTCCGGCCACCGCGGTGGGGCCGAACCTGCGGTGAGGCTCGAAGGGAACAGCCTTCGGTTGCCGACCTTCAAGATGCTCGAGCTCGATCCTGGCGCAACCGGGGAGCAGCGCCGCTCCAAGGGGCGCGGCAGTGAGGCGGCGCAGAGGCGCGGCGCCATTCGAGCCTCGCCGTCTGCGGCGTTTGACACGGCCTGCGGCGGCCGGTAGCTTCGTTGCCACCTTGGCTTCCTGAGGTGAGGGTCGTCTGACCCGCGTTTCCTCTTTGTGCCGGCTCGGAGCAGCCGCTCGCTGGTGGCGCGGACTACTGCCCGCTGCTCCGCTGCTGGGTCTGGCAGCCCTCCTTGCCACCTGCACCCACGACGCTGCCCTGGGGCCGGAGCTCCCCGCAGCCGGCAGGCTCGATCTCACCGGCCTCCTCCGGGCGGGCGGTCAGATCCCGATTCCCATTGATCAGGTCCGGATCGAGCTTCGTCGGGCCCGCGACAGCTCGGTCGTCTTCGACTCGCTCTACTCGGCGGCCCGTTTCGGCTCCAGCAATGACAGTCTGAGCATCACCATCCAGCTTCGGCTGCGCGAATCGCCGGAGCAGTTGTTTCTGTACGCGGAAGCCTCCGGCGGCGGAGTGCTCTACTACACGGTCCGGTCCCAGGTTACCGCGGAGGCGGGCCGGACCATGCGGACCGCGCCCCTCACCCCGACCTACGAGGGCCCTGGCAAGGCGGCCGACAGCGTCACCCTCGCACTCGCCCCCGCCACCATCCCCGCCGGCGACAGCGCGCTCGCCGTGGCGACAGTCTGGGAAGGTAACCTCCCCGTGGCCAACGCCCCCGTGGGGTTCCTCTCGAGTGACTCCAGCAAGGTCCGGGTGCGTCCCCTGCCGACCTTTGGCCAGGCGTGGCTGGTGGCAGCCCCGAATCTCGACGACAGCGTGGACATCACCGCGATTACGCCGAGCCAGCCGCAGCGGACCGCGGTGCAGCGTCTCTATGTGAGCCGGACAGGTGGACCGGGCCCGCCCGCCACGGTCACGCCGGTTGCCGGAGCGCTCCAGACCGCGGTGGTGAACACGGCAGTGGGTGTGCCGCCCGCGGTCGTGGTACAAGATGCGGGTGGGCTCCCGGTCCCGGGTGTCGCGGTGGGGTTCACCACGGTCGGAGGGCGGGGTACGCTGACCGGCGCTGCTCAGGTCACCAGCACCTCGGGGATTGCCACGTTAGGCGGCTGGACGGTGGGCACCGTGGCCGGCGAGGACACGGTGCTCGCCACCGTGCAAGGACTCCCGCCCGCCCGGTTCCGGGCCACGGTGCTCCCTGGCCCGCCGAGCGCCATCGTGAAGCTCTCGGGGGACGGACAGAGCGGGCCGATCAACGCCCTCCTGCCCCAACCGCTGCAGGTCGAGGTCAGGGATCAGTTCGGCAACCCGGTGCCGGCGGTCACCGTGACGTTCACCGCGAGCGACGGCAGCGTGAGCCCCAGCTCGGCCACGACCGATGCGCAGGGGCGGGCCCAGACGGCGTGGACCCTGGGGCAGGGGCAGGCCAATCCCACGGCGACCGCCGCAGTGGGCGCGGTCCAGACCGTCTTCACGGCCACCACGATCTTCCCGACGCCTGCCGTGCTGTTGAGCTTCGCGGGCATCCCCGGCGTGGGCGTCGGCCTGACGGCGCAGGTGAACGTCGTCCTGACCCAGCCAGCGCCGGCGGGCGGCGTCGCAGTGAGTCTCACGAGCGGCAACGCCGGCATCTTCACTGTGGCCCCGGCATCGCTCGCGATCGCCCAGGGCCAGACCAGCGGCACCGCCACGGTGACCGGCGTGTCCGTCGGCCAGGCAACGCTCGATGCCAGCGCGCCGGGATTCAACCCGGGCCAGCTGACCGTGGACGTGCAGAACCGTAACATCTCGGTTCCGCCGACGTTGAACGTCCCCTTCGGCCAGACCGCCTCCCTGCCGATCCAGCTGCCAGCCCCCGCACCGCCGGGCGGCGTCACCTTCACCGTGGCGAGCAGCGATCCCACCCGGGTGGGCGTGCTCACCCCGACGGTGACCATCGGAGCCGGCGGCTAGACCGCGAACGCCACGCTCTCCGGCGTGCTGCCCGGCCCCGCCACCGTCACGGTGTCCAACGTGGCCTACGTGACTGGAACCTCGAGCGTCGCGACCACCGCGTCGCTCAACATCGTGCAAGGCTCCGCCACGCTGAACGCGAGCTTCGGCATCACGATCACCGTGAACTTCGAGAGCAACGGCCAGGGCACCGCCGCGCCCGCCCCGGGGATCCCGGTCACGCTGAGCGCCGCCAATCCCGGCTGCCTCGCTGTCGCCTCGCCGCAGACCATTCCCACCGGGTTGGTGAGCATCACCCCGCTCCTGACCTACGGCGGGTCAGCGTCGCTGCCCTGCACTACCCAGCTCGTGGCGAGCTCGCCCAACCTCCTGCCCGACAGCATCAACGTGACGGTGCAGCCGGTGCCGCCCATCACGATCTTCCTGGGCTCGAACCAGGTGGGCAGTGGACTCATGGATGCGGCCAGTCTCGCCCTCGGCGCCAGCAATCACGGTGGGACTTCGGTGACCCTCCGGAGCACGAATGCGACTCTGATCGTGGTCTCGCCCAACGCGACCACCGCGGGCCAGGGCTCGATCACCGTTCCGGTAGTGCCGGGGGCGACGTCGTTCGGCTTCTACATCCACGCTCTCGAGGGCCAGCTCGGCACGGCCGACATCATTGCCTCGGCCCCCGGCTTCGTGGACGACACGATCACCGTCACCGCGGTTCAGCCGGGGGTGGAGATCCAGGGGCTGCCGACGAGCACC
>JBBIMQ010000001.1:5287-18940 GCA_037444345.1 Gemmatimonadota bacterium
CCAGTATTTCACCTCGTTCGGCTCGCCGGCCCAGGGCGGTGTGGCCTTCCACCCGCTGGTCGCGGGCACGACGGACGTTTCGGTGGCGGTGCCGGGCTTTCGGACGATGACGGGGACCGGGACCCGGACGGTGGGGGTGACGCAGCCGGTGATCAGCGTGTCGCTGAGTGCCTCGCAGGTGGGCAGCGGGCTCCAGGAGGTGGGCTCGGTGTTCCTGAGCGCGTCGAATCACGGTGGGGCGGCGGTGACGGTGACCAGTTCCGACCCCGCGGTGCTGCTGGTCTCGGGGGCGGCCGGGACGGTGGGGCAGGCGCAGGTGACGCTCACCTTCGCGCCCAACCAGACCGGGGCCAACTTCTATATGCAGGCGCTGGAGGGGGCGACGGGGGCGGTGACGATCACGGCGTCGGAGCCGCGGTTTACCAGCGGGAGCGCCACCGTCACCGCGGTTCAGCCGGGGGTGGAGATCCAGGGGCTGCCGACGAGCACCACGACGCTCTCGCCGGATGTCGGGTTCTACGCTCAGGTGGGGGTGCCCAACGGGCAGGGGACGGCGCTCCAGCGGCTGCAGGCGGTGCGGGCCGGGGGGACCACCCAGGTGGCGACGTTCACCAGCGGCACGCCGGCGGTGGGGACGATCGTGGACAGCACCAGTGGGCCGGGGGGCGGGGCCACGGGGACGGCGCGGATTCCGCCGGGCCAGTATTTCACCTCGTTCGGCTCGCCGGCCCAGGGCGGTGTGGCCTTCCACCCGGTGCTGAGTGGTACGACCGTGGTTTCGGTAGCCATCCCGGGGTTTGCCACCATGACCACGACCGGGTTCCGGACGGTGGCGCTCAGCCAGCCCGGTGTCACGCTCTTCGTCAACGTGAGCCAGGTCGGATCCGGGCTTCAGGAGGGGGCGAGCGGACAGCTCGGTGCCCCGAATCACGGCGGCGTGACGGTGACCCTGACGAGCAGCAACCCCTCGGTGCTGCTGCTCTCGCCCGACCCGAGCACACCAGGCGCCGCTTCCATCCAGCGCAGCGTCGCCGATGGGGTGACCGGTTTCTCGTTCGTTACCCAGGGGGTGGAGGGTGCCACGGGGACGGTGACGATCACCGCCACCGCCTCCGGCTTCACCAACGGCACCGTCACGCAGACCGTGGTCCAGCCGGGAATCGAGATCCAGGGGTTGGCGAGCACCATGTCGGCCGGCGCCCCGGACGCCCCCTTCTTCGCGCAAGTCGGCATCCTGAACGGGCAGGGAACGGCACTGGTGCGGGTGCAGAGCCTGCGGGCCGGGGCTCCTGGTCCGGTCACGGTCACGTTCACGAGCAGCGCGCCCGGGGTGGGTGCCATCACCGACCAGGCCGGGCCGCCGGCCGTGTCGAAGACCGCCCAGATCGCGCCGGGACTGTACTACACGCCGTTCAGCGTGGCCCAAGGCGGCGTGGCGTTCCACCCGGTGGCGGCGGGGAGCACGGACGTCACGGTCAGCGCGGCCCCGGGCTACGTGCCGGCCATCACGACCGGCAACCGAACGGTGACCGTGCAGTGAGGGGGGAGGGGAGCCGAGGTCTGCACTTTGTGCAGCAAAGGACTTGACATTCCAGTGGCCTTCCGGTAGCTTGGGACCCCGACACCCCGACACCCCGGTAGCCGTGCCTCGACCCCTTCGCACTCCGCCCCCCGAACGGCCCCTGCACGACCGCGCGCTGGAGGATCTGCGGTTCATTCGCGACACGATGGAACGGGCGGGCTCCTTCACGGCCGTGCCCGGATGGGGCGGCGTCGCGATGGGAGTGACCGCTCTCGTGGCCAGCGTCCTCGCGGCCCGGCAACCCACCGTGGAGCGCTGGCTCCTCACCTGGATCGCGGCCGGATGGCTGGCCTTCGCCATCGGAGGCGCTGCCATGGTGCGCAAGGCCATCGCCGGAAACACGCCCCTGCTGGCCGGCCCGGGGAGGCGGTTCGTGCTGAGCTACGCCCCCCCGATGCTGGGGGGGGCGGTGCTCACCGCCGCCTTCTATCGCCTCGGTCTCCACCAGTTGCTCCCCGGGGTCTGGCTCCTGCTCTACGGGACCGCCGTCGTCACCGGGGGTGCCTTCTCGGTTCGCGTGGTCCCCGTCATGGGCCTGTGCTTCATGCTGCTCGGCGCCGTGGCGCTCTTCGGGCCGCTGGCCTGGGGCAACACCCTGCTCGCGGTGGGATTCGGTGGCCTGCACCTGATCTTCGGACTGATCATCGCGCGGAGACACGGTGGCTAGGCAGGGCGCGGCCCGGAAGGCCGCCTCCAACCGATCCGGTCCCGGGTCCCGGCTCCTGGGGATTGGCGGCGGGTCGGCCGTCCCGGCCGACCTGGACAGGGTCATCCACGAACGGGTGCGGCTCGCCATCGTGAGCGCCCTGGCCGTCAACGACTCGCTCACCTTCAACGCGCTCAAGGCGCTGCTCGACCTGACCGACGGGAACCTGAGCGTCCACGCTCGGAAGCTCGAGGAGGCGGGGTATGTGCAGTGCCTCAAGGGCTTCGACGGCCGGATTCCCCGGACCGAGTACCGTCTGACGCCGCAGGGGCGCAAGGCCCTGGAGCGCTACCTGGCCCACATGGAAGCGCTGATCCGGGCGACCCGGCAGGCGCCGTAGCACGATTCTCGCGACCGCGGGGCCCCGGGCCCCTTTCTTCGAGGGATATTCTTTGTGACACAAAGCACTTCACTCCATGTCGCCATCATCATGGACGGCAACGGCCGCTGGGCCCGGGGGCAGGGGCTCCCCCGCACCGCAGGCCACCGGGCCGGCGTGGAGGCTGTGCGCCGAGCGGTGGAAGCAGCGCCCGGACTCGGCATCCGCATCCTGACCCTCTATACCTTCTCCTCCGACAACTGGCAGCGCCCCAGGGCCGAGGTGAACACGCTGTTCCAGCTCTTCCAGGAACACCTCGCCCGCGAGCTGCCACGGTTGCGGGAGAATGGGGTGCGCCTCACGGTGATCGGTCGGCGCGACCGCTTCCCGCTCTCCCTCCGGAGCGCCATCGCCGCCGCGGAGCGCCTGACAGCCAGATGCAGCCGGCTCGATCTCCGGCTCGCGATGGATTACTCCTCCCGCGACCAGATCCTCCGTGCCGCAACCCTCGCCCGCGGCGCCTCGCTCGGGCGGGAGCGCTTCTCGGCGCTGCTCGGGCATGCCGGCCACAGTCACGGCCCCTCGCCGGACGTGGATCTGCTCATCCGGACCGGCGGGGAAAAGCGCCTGAGCGACTTTCTCCTCTGGGAGTGCGCCTACGCCGAACTCGTGTTCACCGACGTGGCCTGGCCGGACTTCGGCCCCGAGCACCTCGCCCAGGCGGTCGAGGAGTTCCGGCGCCGCGACCGCCGCTTCGGCCAGGTGAAGGAGCGGACCTCATGAAACCAGCCGGTGCGCCCCACCCCGGCGCGTTGTTGGCGCTCGCCCTCGCCGCTGGAGTATTGGCAGACATCCTGTTCCGGGCCGACGGGCTGGGACTCAACGCCGCGCTCTGGACCTGGGGAATGGCCGGGGTCTGGTACTGGGCGCGCTCGCGCGAACAGGACCGGCTGCCGTTCGCCGAACGGCTGCTGCTCGGCGGGTCGGCGCTTGCGGGCCTCGGCTTCCTGATCCGCGACGCGGAGCTGCTTCATCTCCTGGACGCGGCTGCCCTAGTGGCCATCGCGGCCCTGCTGCCGCTCGCCGTCCGGACCGGCGAGGCCAGGGCTGCCGCTTGGAACGCTGGAAGCCTGCTCCAGAGCGCCATGAGGCTCGTGGCGCGGGGGCTGGCCGGGCTGATCCCGCTCGGACTGGCCGCGCGCCGGAGCGGCGGGGCTTCCCGATCCCGGCGCCTCGAAGTTGTCGCCGCGCTGGCGCGGGGCTTCCTCATTGCCATCCCCGTGCTCCTCGTTTTCGGTGCGCTCCTCGCGGCAGCCGATCCGTCCTTCGAGCGGTTTCTGGCGAGGCTCCTCCGCTGGGATCTGGATCAGGTGGCTTCCCACGTGGCCGGTACGCTCGCCGCCGCCTGGCTCAGCGCCGGGTTCCTGCTGGGCCTCCTGCCGCGGTTCGCGCCCTCCCCCGCCACCGGGACGCGATCCGGCGAGCTGGGCGCCCTGGAGATTCTCCCGCCGCTGGGCCTGCTCAACCTGCTCTGCGCGGCGTTCATCGCGTTTCAGCTCTCGTATCTCTTCGGCGGTCATGCCTTCGTGCTGGCCACCGGCGGCCTGAGCCTGGCCGAGTACGCCCGGCGCGGGTTCTTCGAGCTGGTGCTGGCCTCGGCGCTGGTGCTCCCCCTCCTGCTGGTGCTTCGGGCGCGCCTTCTAGCTGAAGGTCCGGCGTGGCTGGTCTACCGGGGACTGGCCGGTCTCCAGATCGGGCTGATCCTGGCGATCATGGGGTCCGCGCTCCACCGCATGATGATCTACCAGCGGGAGTACGGACTGAGCACCGACCGGTTCTACGCCACGGCCTTCGAGGTCGGGCTGGCGGGCACCCTCCTCTGGTTCGGGGCCACCGAACTCCGAGGCCGCTCGGAGCGATTCGTCCCCGGAGCGCTGGGCTTGTGGGCCGCATGGCTGGTGGTGCTCCACTAGGTCAATCCGGAGCGAATGGTCGTCGAGGTGAACGTGCGCCGGGCGGAGCGGGGGCGCCCGCTCGACGTGGCGTACCTGTCGCGGCTCAGTGCCGATGCCGCGCCGGCCCTGGCCGCGACGCTGGCCCGGGTCGAGCCGGAGGCCCGGGCCACCCTCGAGCGGGCTCTCGCGACCCGGTGGCGGCCGGACGCTCCTGGTGCCTCGTTCCGAGCGGATCCCCGGGGCTGGAACCTTGCGCGGGCCCGCGCGGCTGCCGCGGTGCGGGCCCTGTCCCAGTCGCCTTGATCCCCCCGTCGCCCTCCGAGCCCGCCGTGGTGCCACGCCGTACCGCCTACCCCTCGCGGACGACATCCCTTGGCGGGGTGCCACAGGATGTCTCCAGTTCGACGGCGACGCCGCCCGGGGAACCGCCGGCCACCTTCTCGGCGCCGCCCTTTGCGCCGCCGCGACGGGTGGCTACTAATACCACCATGCCCAATCAACTTGGCCCTGGGCTCGTCGCGGTGGGGCTCGCGATCAGCCTGATCGGCGTCCTCGTGTGGTCCGGCGCGCTCTCCTGGTTCGGACGGCTGCCGGGAGATATCCGGATCGAGTCCGGCGGCACGCGGGTCTACATCCCGATCGTCTCCTGCCTGGTCCTTTCGGCTGTCGCCACGCTCCTGGTGTACCTGGTGCGCCGGTTTCGCTGACGCCCCGGTGGCGGAGGAGAGACAGCGCCTTGCCTGAGGAGTCATGAAACCGCCTCCCGGAGTGCGACGAAACCAGCCGGCTGCAGGCGCCACGCGGGAGCGGACCGGCTGGACCCGCCGCCGGTTCTTGCTCGCCGGAGGCGGCCTTGCCGCCGCGGCCTCGGCCGGCATCGCGGCCGACGCGTTCGCCTTCGCCCCGCACCGGGTGGACGTGAGCCGGATGGACTTCAGGCTCCCGGGCCTGCCGCCGGGACTGGACGGATGGCGCATCGCTCAGGTGACCGATGTGCACCTGTACGATGGGGTGCACCGGGCGGCCCGCCGTGTCATGGAGATCCTCTCCGTCGAACGGCCGGACCTCGTGGTCTTCCTCGGGGATCTCTGCGAGGGACCCGCCGAGCTGGCAGACCTGGAACAGGTGCTTGCCTCCTGTCGCGGGCGGTTCGGCACCTTCGTGACCATCGGCAACTGGGAGCGCCAGACCGGCATCACGCCGGCGAGGCTCGCCAGGACCTGCTCGGCGGCGGGAGCCGATTTTCTCTTCAACGAATCGCGCGTGGTCCGGGCCGGGGACGGCGCTCTGGTCGTGGCCGGCCTGGATGATCCGGTTCTCGGCGCGCCAGATCCGAATCGGGCGCTCGACGGGGCCCCGTCGGCGGCGCCGGTCATCTGGCTCCATCATGGGCCCGATCTGGAGCACCGGTTCCCGGAGGGGACTCCGCTGCCCGGGCTCATGCTCGCTGGCCACACTCACGGAGGCCAGATTCGGATCCCTGGCCTTCCCCCCGTGCTGCCACGAGGCGCGGGGCGGTTCGTGGCCGGCTGGTACCACGACACCCTGGCCCCGCTCTACGTGTCGCGGGGAATCGGCACCACGGTGATACGGGCCCGGCTGAACTGCCCGCCGGAGCTACCGATTCTCACCTTGCGCCGGTGAGGCGGCCGGCCGGGCGGAGCCCCGGCGAAGGCGCGGTGTTCTACCCCTGTCCCTCGACTCCGCGCCCGCGTTTCTCGCCACCCCCCTGCCGCTTGAGCTCCCGCAAGGCTTGCCTGGCCTCCGCCGCCGCCCGAGTGCCCTTGTAGCGATCGGCGAAACGCGCGAGCTCGACCAGCACCCGGTCCGCACGCCCCAGCGACCGGTAGAGCTCGATCAGGAGGTTCGAGGCCAGCATGGCCTCGCGCGGCGGCGCCGGACCCCGGATGACCTCCTGGTAGAGGCGTTCGGCCTCGTCCGGCTGTCCCAGGTGCCTCTGGCAGAGGGCCGCCAGCTTGAGCCGCGCCAGATGGTCGCCCGGATGATCCTGGAGCCACGCCCGGTAGCCGTCGCGCGCCTCCGGGTAGAAGCCTCGGGCCACCAGCGACTCCAACGCCGAGTGCTCGGGGGCCGAGGGCAGGTCCCCTGCTGCGAAGGCCAGGTTCACCAGACCCCTCGCCGCCCTCGTTGTCAGGGCGCCGAGGCCCAGCGCCAGGATGGCGAGGAGGACCAGGTCCAGCAGGATGAACCCTGCCCACCCGAGGAGAGACCCGGGGTTGAAGAACGTCGCCTCGACCGCAAGGAGGATGCTCCCCACGCCGAAGCCGAGCCAGGCGAAGGCCTGGAGGAACTGGAGCTGGAAGGCGGAGTCAATGGAGCGGGGGCGGTCCGGGCGCATACCAACGACAAGATGTCAGGACGAGGACCGGTCCCGCCAGCGAGAGCCGGAGGCCGCGCGAGCCTCAGTTGCCCCCGTCGGGTTCCCGCCCCCACCACCACATCCGCTCCAGCAATTTGCGGCGGGGCCAGATCTCGTCGAGCGTATCGCCCTGGTAGAGGCGCCCGTTCTTCATGACGTAGCGGATCCGGTCGGTCTGGCGGATGTCCTCGAGCGGGTTTCCATCCAGCACGAGGAGATCGGCGAGTTTGCCGGGCTCCAGCGAGCCGAGGTCCCGGTCGAGCCCGATGGCCTCGGCCCCGAAGATGGTGCCGGCTCGGAGCACATCGAGCGGCTTCATGCCGCCCGCGGCGAGGGACCAGAGCTCCCAGTGGTCGCCCAGGCCGTCCAGCTGGCCGTGCCCGCCGAGGCCGACCCGGCCGCCTGCCTCCACGATCCGCTTGGCGCCTTCGGCGATGCGGGCGAAGACGTACTGGTTCTCGCGGAACCAGGGGCGCCGCTCCACCCGGCGGTCGATCTCCTCGTGCGGAATGAAGCGCCGGATCTTGGGCAGGTCGTGGATATCGTGCCGCTCGTAATACCAGTTCTCGCTCCACGGTCCTCCGTAGGAGACGAGCAGGGTCGGCGTGTAGGTGATCCCGGAGCGCGCGAAGAGCTCCACGGCATCCCGATAGAGGGGCGTGATCGGCAGGCTGTGCTCGAGCCCGGGATAGCCGTCCATCGCGAGCGTCAGGTTCATCTTGAAGTCGAGGCCGCCCTCGGCTGTGGGCATGAGCCCCTGTTCGCGGGCGGCCATGATCACCCATTGCCGCTGCTTCCGGTTCCCCGCCATGTACTGCTTGATCGTGGCGACCTGGTAGAACTCGGAGTAGCGCTTGAGCGCGTGGCGAACCTCGTCCAGGTCCTTGAACGGTTCCTCGAGGAAGGGCCCGAAGACGCCCGGTCCGGTGTGATAGATGCGGGGTCCGAGCAGGGTTCCGGCCTCGACCAGATCGGCGTAGGTGAGAACGTCAGTGGTCGCGGTCTGGGGATCGCGGACGGTGGTCACGCCCCAGGCGAGGTTGGCCAGGTACTTCCAGACCTGGGGTTGATGGATGCCCCACTGGGGCCAGGGATGGGCGTGGATGTCCACCAGCCCGGGGATGATCGTGTGTCCCGAGAGGTCCAGCACCCGGGCGCCCGGGGGAGGGACGGTGGGGGGGCCGACGTAGGCGATCCGGTTGCCGGTGACCACGAGGTCGCCGGGTTCGATCACCGCGTCGCCGTTCATGGTGACGATCCGCGCGCCCCGGAGCACGATGGTCCCTCGGGGCACATCCCGCGGGACGGTGATGGTGACGTCGAGGCGACGGGGCTCGTAGGCCGGGGCCTTCCGGAGCGAATCTACCCGGGCCCTGGTGGCCGAGTCGGCCCGGTCGCCGAGCTGCCGGAGCGAGTCGGCCCGCGCGCTGTCGGCGGCGGCCTTGAGCAGAGAGAGCGAGTCGGCGGCCGCGAGGTCGTGATGGAAAAAGCTCCGGCCCAGGGACCAGAACACGCTTTTCCCGTCGGCGGCCCAGCCGATGAAGTCTCCTCCGACCCGCGTGAGGCGCCGGGCCGGGAACGCGGTCGCGGTCGGATCGGCCACGTTGAGCACGAGCGGCTGCTGGCCGGTCTGGGGGAGCGCCACCAGATAGACGTAGTTGTTCACCAGCGCCAGCACCCGGCCGCTGTCCGGTGCCATCAGGATCTCGTCGGCCGGGTTGGGCTCTGCCTCCGGCAGGTTCGCCGTGAAGCCGGTGATCTTGACGTGCGCCCGCCGGTCGGTGCCGTCGTAGCGGAAGGAGACCAGGCCGTCGGCCCGGTCGTAGAGGTAGATGCGCTCGGGATCGCGGCTCAGGTGAGGCCGGCCGCCGGCCCGGACCGGGGTGATCCGGGTGGTGGTGCCGCCCTGGCTCGGCAGCCAGACCAGTTCGTACCCCGGGCCGAGGCGCTCGGTGAGCCGGGCCTCGCGAGGACCGCGGAGCGCCACGATGCGCCGGCCGTCGGGCGACCAGGCCGGCGCCTGGTAGAAGCCGGGCTCGGTGGTGAGCCGGGTGGGCTTGCCGCCCGCCGCGTCCACCCGGAGCACGGCGCCCCCGTCCAGCCCCCAGGTGACATAGGCCACCGACCTGCCGTCCGGCGACCAGGCAGGGTTCTGCTCGTGCAACGTGTCGTTCGTCAGGCGGCGCGGCCGGCCGTTCGGATACGCCATGACGTACAGCTTGTCCAGCGCGGAAAAGACGAGCCGGGTCCCGTCCGGCGAGAGCGTGGCATCCCGGATCTGCTTGACCTGGACGGCACCGGTATCCACCCGGCCAGGAAAGCGCACCGCCGGGCCCAGGGCGAGGCGAACCGTGGCGCGGAAGGGAATCCGGGACGCTGCCCCGGTCGCGAGGTCCACCCGCCAGATCTGCCCCCCCCAGGTGGTCACAAGCGACCGGCTGTCGGGTGTGAAGGAGGAACCGGGGTAGAGGTCGCGCGTGAAACGCGATTCCTGGTCGTCGCGCTGCACCGGATGGTGCAGCCAGCGCTCGTCGCCGGTCCGGAGGTTGCGAAGCCGAAGCCCGGTCTCCCCATCGTGCCGCGAGGCGTACACCAGCCACTGCCCGTCGGGGGAAAGCACGGGCCGCATGGCGCTGCCGTACAGATCGGTCTGCGGGTAGATCCGCCCGGACTGCCGGTCGAGGATCGCCAGCTGCCACTGGCTCAGGTCAATGTTGTACCCGAATCCGCCCCGCTTCCGCGCGTACCAGAGATAGCGACCGTCGGGGCCGAAGGCCGGTCCCAGGGAGTTGATCGCGGAGCCCCGTCCCGAACCCAGAGCCCGTTCCCCCTTGTCGTCCTTGGTGAGGCTCACCCCCGCGCCGCCATCCTTGTGAAAGAGCCACAGCATGTAACTGCTGCCGATCGGCGCCTGGGTCCGGGAGACGACGATATACTCCCCGTCCGGGGTCCACTCGGGGGAGGCATAGAGTTCCTGATTTCCCTTGCTCACCTGGGCGAGCCGGCCCCCGCTGGCATCCATGGTCCAGACGTTCTCGCTGCCGTCCCGATCGCTCAGGAAGACGATCCGCCGCCCGTCCGGCGACCAGCGAGGTTGCGAGTCGAACGCGGGGCCCGCGGTCAGGGCCCGGGCCTCGCCGCCGGCGATGGGAAGCAGATAAAGGTCGCCCATCAGCTCGAAGACCAGGCGAGTCCCGTCGGGCGAGACGTCGAGCGAGATCCAGGTGCCCTCGTCGGTCTCGAACTCGATCGTCCGCGCCGGGATCAGGGGAAGGCTGTCGGCCTTCCGACGTGCGGTGTCAGGCGATGCCTGGAACGAGCGCTCGAGAATCGGCTGAGACACGGGGGCGGGGGGGAGCCCGGGCGCGAAGGCCAGTGGCAGCGGGAACATGGGACTCAATCGGAAAGTCCGGCGAGGTTGAAGAGGGTCCGGAAGACCCGGAACGCCTGGGGATAGTCGTCGCCCCGGGCCCGCACGGTCCGGCCGCCCACGCGCTCCACGCCGGGAGCCATGGCGGCGTAGTCGGCATGGACCGTCAGGGCGAAGTCCACCTCGAGGGTGACGGGAGTGGCGGGCCGGAAAGCCGGCAGCCGGAGTTGGCCGCTCGCGACGGCGCCCACCACTTCGGCCATCGCCTCCCGAATCCGGCGGCGTGACTCTGCCGGCGCGAGGCACCGGGCCGCGTGGCGGCTCACCGCCTCCTTCACCACGACGGCGCGCACCGCCTCCCCCAAGAGATCCGCGGCTTCCCGTGCCAGCGCGGCGTCTCCGGTCACTAGCGCCACCGGCACGCCGTAACTTACCGCCAGCGCGGCATTGAGACCCAGCTCGCCCACGGACCGGCCATTGAGTCTCACGTCCAGAATGCGGTCGGTGTAGGTGTGGTCGAGAATGGCATTGGGCGTGCCGGCCCGCGCGTGATAGCCGATCAAGCCCGCCAGATCGGCGCCACGCTCGATCCCCTCCATCATGGACCACGGCTTGGGCCCCCCGCTCACGAGCTCGGCAGCGGGATGAAGCTCTTCGGCCAGCAGGTTCCGCATGGCCCAGTGGCTGTCGTTTACCACCACCTGGGTGGCGCCGGCCGCGAGCGCTCCCTCGATGGCGGCATTGGCCTCCAGGGTCATCAGGCGGCGGAACCGGGTGTACTCGGAGGCACAGCGGGGATCGGTCGGGTTGGTCTGGTCCTCGTGGACCACCCCGGCGATCCCCTCCATGTCCACCGACAGGTAGATCCGCATGCGGAGGGATGGTACTCCACTCGGCGCGGGGCGCCAGGGGACCGATCCCGCGGGCGCTCCCGCAAGGGTGGCTGCAGGCCGGAGGGAGGGAACGACTCCGCTGGATTGCCGGGGCCGAGCGAGGACGTCCGCCCCCTTGCGGCCCGCTGGGCCTCGGGGTCAGCCCAGGAGGGGTCGGATCCTGGCGGCGATTCGGGCGCGGACTTCCGGCGTCTCGTAGAATCCGCTCAGCAGGCGCTCGCGGATCTGTTCCAGGCGATCGGGTGGGATCGCCCCAGCCGCGAGCCGCGGCCGGCGGGCCACGGTCCGGGGCCGGCCCGTCCGCCTCGCCACCGGCTGGGGAATCCGGGTTTCCCGGTCCCGGCTCCGGGGAGGCTCAGGGGAGACCGTCAGGTCGGGATCGGCCGGATCGTTGGGCATGGCGTCGTGCTCGCGCTCGCTGGCGGCCGGCGGCGTAAGGTGCCCCCGCTCGCCCGAGATTGCTGAGGTGGCGTTGCATCCGCTCTCTGACGGTATCGGCCGGGCGGGGCGAAAAGGTTAGCCGCGGCCCCGGGCGTTCCCTCCCGCGGAACCAGCAGGTATCTTGGCCAGAGAAGCGGAACCCTGCCTGGAAGGCCGGAGGCAGCGCGTGGCCACCATCCTCTGTGTAGACGACGAGCCCGCCACCGGCATCGTCCTGGAACATCACCTCACGAGCCTCGGCCACCGGCCCGTCCTCGCCGCCAGCGTGGACGAGGCGCTCCGGGTCGTGGCCCGGACGCCGGTGGACCTGATCCTTGCCGACTACCGTATGCCGGAGGCCACGGGCCTCGACCTGCTCCGCCTGCTCGCGCAGGAGGGGTACTCCATTCCCGTGATCATCATGACGGGGTTCTCGAGCATCGAGCACGCGGTGGCCTCGATCAAGAGCGGCGCCATTGACTACCTCACCAAGCCGGTCCGCCCCGAGACCCTCGAGATCGCGGTGAGCCAGGCGCTGGAGGTGGCACGGCTGCGGCGCGAGAACGAGCAGTTTCGCCGGGAGATCAACCAGTACCGGGCCTTGCAGCCCCTGATCGGCGAAAGCCGGCCGTTCCGCCAGGTGATGGAAATGATCGCCGCGGTGGCCCCGACGCGCGCCACCGTCCTGTTGGAGGGCGAGTCGGGCACGGGCAAGGAGCTGTTTGCCCGCGCGCTGCACGAGCAGAGCCCGCGGCGCGACGGCCCATTCATCAGCATCAACTGCGCGGCGATGCCGGAGGGGCTGATCGAGAGCGCCCTCTTCGGCCATGAAAAGGGCGCTTTCACCGGCGCCACCAGCCGGAATATGGGGGCCTTCGAGCGGGCCCACGGCGGTACCCTGCTGCTCGACGAGATCTCCGAGATGCGGCTTGATCTCCAAGTGAAGCTCCTCCGGGTGCTCCAGGAGCAGGAATTCGAGCGGTTGGGGGGGCGCCAGCCGATCCGGGTGGATGTCCGCCTGATCGCCACCACCAATCGCGACCTCCTCTCGGAGGTGGACGCGGGTCGCTTTCGGAGCGACCTCTTCTACCGGCTCAACGTGGTGCCGATCCGGACCCCTCCGCTCCGGGACCGCCCCGAGGATATCCCGCTCCTGGTGCGCTACTTCGCGCAGCGCGCGGCGCAGGAGCTCGGCGTCACGGTGACCGGGGTCGCTCCCGAGGCGCTGGACCTCCTGTGCCGACATAGCTGGCCGGGCAACGTGCGGGAACTCCGCAACGCGGTGGAACGGGCCGTGATCCTTTCCCGGGGTGGGGTGCTTGAGCCGTCCCTGTTCCAGGGGGTGCTGGAAGTGGCGGGGCGGGTGCCCGCCGAACCTCGGTGGCCCGGCAGGCCTGAGCGGGTCCCGGAGTCGTCCCGGGGTGAGGAGGAACCTTTCGACCTCCGGGAGATCGAGCGCCGGACCATCCGGCGCGCGCTCCTGGCCACAAGCAACAACCGGACCCGGGCCGCCCGGCTGCTCGGGATCAGCGAGCGGACCCTGCGCAACAAGCTGAACGGCCGGAAGAGAGCGCCCCGGGCGCCCCGGCCGGCCGGACAGGATCCCCCGGGGCGGTGAACGGCCAGCTGGGAGCGAGCCAGCTCAGACCCTTCCGGGGGCCCGGCGCCCCCCGGACCCTGGCATCTTGTGGAGCGGGCCGGAGTGAGACAGCTTCAGGGCACTTCAAATCACAGTGGGGCTGGCATGTTGATTCTCAATCGCCGCCAGGGAGAGGCCATCCTCATTGACGGGGGGATTCGAATCGTGGTGCTGTCCTCCGATCGCCGAGGGGCACGGATCGGGATCGAGGCGCCGTCCCACGTCAACATCCAGCGGGAGGAGCTGGTCAACCGGGTGGCGAAGGTGAGCCCGGAAGAGGCAAAGTAGCGCCTTCACCGCTTCCAGGCCGGAAGCTGGATCGCCACGGCCCCGCCGGGGCCGCCCCGGGGGGGGGGGGGGGGGGGGCGCCGGGGCGGCGCCCGGGTGGG
>JBBIMQ010000001.1:18950-28718 GCA_037444345.1 Gemmatimonadota bacterium
GGATCGCCACGGCCCCGCCGTCCCCCCCCCGGCCGATGGCGAGGTGTCCGCCCCAGCGCTCCACCAGGATCCGCGCCACCGCCAGTCCGATCCCCAGGTGGCCTTCGCGGCTGCTCACGAAGGGCTCGAGGGCCCGTTCGGCGAGTCCCGCTGCGAAGCCGGGCCCGTTGTCCTGCACCAGGATCTCCACCCCGCCGCCAGAGGCTCGGGCCACGATCGCCACCCGCCCCCCCTCCGAGGCGACCGCCTCCTTGGAGTTCTTGAGCAGGCTGAGCAGAAGGTGCCGGAGATCGGCCTCGAAGGCCGCGACCGGGGGCAGCCCCCCCCGCCGAGCGGACCTCGAGCTGAATCGGCGGGAGCGTTTTCTGGAAGCGCTGCAATTCGATCACCTGGGTGATGATCTCCTCGGCGATCACCGGTCGGGGTTCGGGTTCGGGCACGGCGAACAGCGTGCTGAAACGCTCGATGGCGGCCCCCACTTGGTCCACGGCGCCGGCCACCGCACCGCGCAGGCGGGCCTCGTCCGGGGCCGCGAGCGGCCTCCCGGCGTGGGCAACCAGGGTCAAGGCCTGAAGCGCCCCGCGGGCTTCGTGCACGATTCCTCGCCCCAGTGAAGCGCACACGGCGGCCCGGTCGGCGCGGATGAGCAGCTCTTCGAGCCACTCGCTGGGGAGATGCTGCATCGAGGCCGGAGGCAGGGGCATGGGTGGGGGTGCGGTCCCCGGTATGGTACAGGGAGAAACGCGAGGGCTGCAACGCTCCGTGCCGGTCTGCCTCCCGCTTGAGGGGGGTTGCGGGGCACCGAAAACGAGCGCGGGGCGGCTCGGCTCCGCCCCGCGGCACTGGCTGGTGATCTCGGACCTGACTTGTCCTCAGGCGGACCGCCGGGCGAAGGCGCGCACCAATCTGGCGGCGGTCTCGTTGGTTCCCACGAGCAGCACGAACAAAGCCTTGAGCATGCGCCCTCCTCTGCGCCGAGCGATTGGCGTGGGGCGGTGAGTTGCAGCGCTCTCCCGGGATGCCTCACGCAACTTTCAGGACGCGCGACGCAATTTTCGAACCGTTCCCGAACCCTCCCCCGGCCGACCATTCCAGTCGCGCAACCTCTTATCAAGCAATGGGATGTGATAGACCAATCCGAGGCCGGCCAGTGTCGCGCGTGTGCACTCAACACGAGCAGAACTGTCCCAGTTTTTCGGATCTGAGTTGTCGGGATCCCCGGCTCTCTGCTATTTATGAGCGAATCTTCAGGGGATCCCCGTGGCTCGAAAACCGCCTCACCCCGGTTTCAGGTGCCTACCCCTCGCGGTATTCGCGCCGGCCATGCTCGCGGCACAAGATGGCCGCTGGCCTGAGCCGGCCGTGGCCGACAACTCCTTTTTCATCGAGGAGGCGTACAACCAGGAGCCGGGGGTCGTGCAGCACATCAACACGGTTTCCGCCTCGGGCCGTGCCAACCGCGACCTCCTTTATACGCTCACCCAGGAGTGGCCCTTGTGGGGCCAGGGCCATCAGGCGAGCTATACCATCCCCGTGGTGCGGCTCTCCGGCAGAGATGCCGGCCTTGGCGACGTCGCCCTCAGCTATCGGTTTCAGGCCGCTGCGGGGGCGTGGCGGGCCCTGGCCCCGCGGGTCTCGGCCATTCTCCCGACCGGCAGCGTGGACGCCGGCCGGGGTGACGGGACCCTGGGAGTTCAGATCAATCTCCCTTTCAGCGCCCGGCTGTCCCGGGGTGTGGTCACCCACTGGAACGCCGGGCTGACAGTGTTGCCCCGGGCTCAGGGCCGTACCAGCGGCGGCAATCGCGTGCGCCGGACTCTGACGCACTACAACGTGGGCGGAAGCCTGGTCGGCCCGGTCCATCGGCCGCTCCAGGTCTTGCTTGAGAGCGGGGTCACCTTCGAAAGCGCGATCGCGAGCACCGGCGGGGTCCAACGGCGGGCCGTGTGGATCGCGAGCCCGGGGGTCCGGGGGGCGATCAACCTGGGTGGGGCGCAGGTGGTACCCGGGTTCGCCTTGCCGTTCACTCGGAGCCAGGGTACGACCGCGACCGATCTCTTCTTCTAGCTCTCCGTGGAGCACCGCTTCCGGTAGCCGGGTTGAGGTCGAGGCTCGGTGCCGGGGTGTCGGTAGGGCGAGGAACCGGGGTCGCGCCGGGCCCCTGGTTCGCGCTCAGGTTTTCCTCCCGCAATCCGATTCTCTGGGTGAAGGGTGGATTCCCCGCCCGCGGGCCGCCCATGTCGCGGAGGGCTGATGCGAAGTCTCCGAACCCAGGTGGCGATCCTGGGGGCGGTTGTGGTTCTGGTCTTCGGCGCCATCGTGGCGGCAAGCGCCTGGATTCTGCGGGAGGGGCGGAACCGTTTCGAGGCCGCGGACCAGGCGGGCGCGGTGCGCCGGGCCGAGGCCGCGCTCCTCTGGCAATTCGAGGGGGACCGCCAGCGGCTGGAAGCGAGCGCGTGGCGGGACGACACCTACCATGACGCGCAGCGCGGTCGCTTCTCGACCCGCGAGGGGTCGCTGCGCGCGTCCATCCTCGGTTGGCTTCCGCAGCAAGACGGCAATCGCTTCGTCGGTTACTGGGATCAAGCCGGAGTGCTTCGCCTGGCCTGGCAGGCTGAGGGAGAGGCCGGACTGGAGCAGGCGCTGGCGGCGTCAGGGATTGTCGCGCAGGTCGCCCGGCGGCATTCGCTGGCCGGGCCGATCGAGCTCCAGGGCCGCCCGTATCTCCTCGCCGCCGCGCAGGTGTTCCCGAGCGGAGGGCCACGAAGCGGCGCGCCGCCACAGGGGGTGGTGGCCACGCTACGGCCGGTGGCGGGCCCGGTGGAGCGGAGCCTGAGCGAACGGCTCCAGCAGGATGTCCGGCTGCGGCCTCGGGAGGCGGGGGACAGCGCCCTGCCGTTCGGGGGAACCCGGAGGGTGGTCGCGGGGGGCGACACGGCGGTGACGCGATTCCCCGTGATGGACGTTCTGGGCCGCCCGAATCTGGTGCTGGAACTCTGGTCCGCCCGGGACCTCCTCGCCCCGCTGGAACACTGGATCCGTCGCTCGCTTCTCCTCGCCAGTGTGCTCGGCGCGGCCCTGCTGCTCCTGCTCGGCGCGGCGGCGGGACGGCTCTTCCTCGGCCCCACGGCCCGACTCGGGGCGGCGCTCAAGCGGATGCAGGTCGAGGGCCGGCTGGGGCATCTGGACACCCGGGTGCCGGCCCGCGAATGGGCCGTGTTCGTGGAGCGTTTCAACGGATTGGTGGACGCGAACGCCACGGCCGAGCGGGCGCTGGCCCAGGCTCGGGACGACGCGCTGGCGCTGGCCCAGGCCAGGAGCGACTTCCTCGCCAGGATGAGCCACGACATCCGGACCCCGATCAACGGGGTGCTCGGCATGGTGGGGCTCCTGCTCGACACCCGGCTCGATGCGGAGCAGCGAGACTACGCGCTCGCCATCCAGGGTTCAGGCCGGGCGTTGCTCGGCATCATCAACGACCTGCTCGACCTCTCGAAGATCGAGACCGGTCGGCTCACGATCGAGCCGCTGGCCTTCGATCTCCGGGTCGCGGTCGAGGACGTCGGCGACCTGCTTGCGCCGCGGGCTCAGGAGAAGGGCCTCGATTTCGTCATCCGGGTGGCACCGGAGGCGCCGCGGCGAGTGATCGGCGATCCGGGCCGGATCCGGCAAGTGCTCGCCAATCTGGTTGCCAATGCCATCAAGTTCACCGAGCGGGGCTTCGTGCGGCTGAACGTGGAGTCGGTGGCCAGCGGAGAGAACAGCGTCCGGCTCCGGTTCGCCGTCGAAGACAGCGGGATCGGCATCCCGCATTCGGAGCAGGACCGGATCTTCCACCGGTTCACCCAGGCGGATGGGCCGGACGGGCGTCGCTCGAGCGGCACCGGACTCGGGCTCGCCCTCTGCCGGAAGCTGGCGGTGCTGATGGGGGGACGGCTGTCGGGCGAGAGCGAGGAAGGGAAGGGGAGTCGCTTCACGCTGGAACTGGAACTCCCGGTGGATCACGCAGCGCCGGGCCCGCGCCCCTCGCGGCTCGGTCTGGAGGGGGTGCGGGTTTTAGTCGCCGATTCCGACGGGGCGAACCGCACCGTCCTCCTCGAGCGGGCCGCCGCTTGTGGGGCGGAGGTGGAGCCTGCGGCGACGGGCGCGCAGGCGATCGCGGCGATCGGGCAGGCTGATCAGGCCGGCGCGCCCTTCGGCATCGTGGTGCTGGACGCGAGGCTGCCAGACATGGACCCGGCGCAGTTTGCGGAGCTCCTGGGAGCGTTGCGGCTGAGCCTCCGTCCCGTGCTGGCACTGGTCACGGCGCACGGGCGGCCCGGCGAGGGGCGCCGGTATGCCGAGCTGGGCTTCGCCGCCTACTTCCTGAAGCCGGTCCGGGAGGAGGATCTCGAGGAGGGCCTGGCGCTCGCGTGGCTCCAGCGCAACCTCCCGCGGCCTCAACCGCTCATCACCCGGCATTCCCTCGCGGAGGCTCGTGCCGCGACCCGCGGCGCTGAGCCGCTGGCCCCCCGAGGGACTCCGCTCCGCGTGCTGGTGGTCGAGGATAACGCGGTCAACCAGCGGGTGGCCGAGCAGTTGCTCGAGCGGCTGGGGTGCCGGGTGGACGTGGCGGGCACCGGCCGCGAGGCGCTGTCCCTGGTGGCGCGACTGTCCTATGACATCGTGTTCATGGACTGCCACATGCCGGAGATGGACGGCTACGAGGCGACCCGGCAGATCCGGGCGTCGGACACCCCCTCGGCCGGGGTACCGATCGTGGCACTCACCGCGAATGCGCAGGAGGGGGAGCGGGAGCGATGTCTGGCCGCCGGGATGAACGACTACCTGACCAAGCCGGTGAGCCTGGAGGCTCTGGCCGCGGCCCTGGAGACCTGGGCTGGACGGAGGCGGGGGGGAACGCCAGCGGCCGCCAGGCCGGGCCCGGCCGCAGCCCCGGCCTTCGATCCCATCCCGCTCGGCGAGATGCGCCGGCTCGACGGCAAGCTGGCTAGCGAGATCTGCCGCCTGTTCCTCGCCGAGACCCCACTGCGGCTGGCGGAGCTGGCGGGCGCGGTGGAGGCGGGCCGCCTGGGCGACATCCAGCAGGTGGCGCACGCTCTCAAGGGGTCGTGCCTCATGATCGGCGCGCGGGAACTCGGGCTTTGCGCCCAGGTGCTGGAGCGTCAGGCGGCGGCAGGCGTACTGGACGGGGCTGGGGAGCAGATGGGCCGGCTCTGGGAAGCCTGGGAGGCGGTCCGGCCGCTGGTGGAGGGGGCACGGGGCGACGGGCTGGACTCCGGTCAGCGGGAGGCCGTGGCCGGAATCTCGGCGTAATGGCAGGCCACCACGGACCCTCCCACGATCCGCAGCGCCGGTTCCTCGGACGCACACCGGGCGTCACGTGCGGGATGGAAGCAACGGGGGTGGAACCGGCAGCCCGGGGGAGGGCTGGTGGGGCTGGGCGGGTCGCCGGGAAGGATGATCCGGCTCCTCCGGGTGCCCGGATCCGGCACTGGCACGGCCGAGAGGAGCGCCTGCGTGTAGGGGTGGTGCGGTGACGCCAGCACCGCCTCGGTGGGACCGAGTTCGACGATCTTCCCCAGGTACATCACCGCCACCCGCTGCGCGATCTGGCGCACCACGGCCAGATCGTGGGCGATGAAGAGATAGGCGAGGCCTCGCTGCTGCTGGAGATCGCGCAGCAGGTTGATCACCTGGGCCTGAACCGAGACGTCGAGCGCGGACACGGGCTCGTCGCACACGATGAAGGCCGGCTCGACCGCGAGCGCTCGCGCGATGCCGATCCGCTGGCGCTGGCCGCCCGAGAATTCGTGGGGATAGCGGGTGGCGTAGCCCGGGTCGAGTCCCACCTCTTCGAGCAGCGCTGCCACGCGCTGCGGGATTTCCCGCCTGGGAACCAGGCGGTGGATCTCCAGGCCTTCGGCGACCGCGTCGCCGATCCGCATCCGCGGGTTGAGCGAGCTGTAGGGATCCTGGAAAATGATCTGCATGCGCCGGCGCAGCGCTCGCAGGGCCCGTGGTTCGAGCGCGAACAGGTTCTGGCCCTCGAAGACGACCTCGCCGCTGGTGGGTTCATGGAGCCTGAGGATGGTGCGGCCCAGGGTGGACTTGCCCGAGCCCGATTCGCCGACCAGTGCCAGGGTCTCGCCCCGCTCGATCGTGAACGACACCCCGTCCACGGCCCGGACCGCCGCCTCGCCGCGGCGGAAGAGGCCGGTGGGGCGGTAGTGCTTGACGAGGTTCCGGACTTCGAGGAGCGGCATGGGTCGCGTGAGGGGTGAAGGGTGTCGGAGCCGGGAACGGGGCCGGGGTGACCGGGGGGGGGCAGCTGGCGGGGCGCGCTCCCCTGCCTGCCGCCTAGCCGTCCCCCGTCACTCCCAGCCAGCACCGCATCCACTGGCCTTCGCCGAGCGAGACGACGGGCGGTTCGGTGCGGCACCGGGCCATCATCTTCGCGCAACGGGGGTGGAACCAACACCCTTCCGGCCAGGCGGTGGCGGACGGCACCATGCCGGGGATCGGCGCGAGGCGGCCTGGGGGCCCATCGAGGCGCGGGATCGAGGCCAGGAGAGCCTGGGTGTACGGGTGCGCCGGCCTGGCGAAGAGCCGGGCGGCGGGGGCCTCCTCCACGATGCGGCCGGCGTACATGACGGCCACCCGGTCGGCGCGACCGGCCGCGATCCCCAGGTCGTGGGTGATGAGCAGCACTGCCATGTCGCGGGCGACCCGCAGGCGGTCGAGGAGCTCGAGGATCTGAGCCTGCACCGTCACGTCCAGGGCGGTGGTGGGCTCGTCGGCGATGAGGAGCTCCGGTTCCGCGGCGAGCGCGATCGCGATCATCACCCGCTGCCGCATGCCGCCGCTCAGTTGATGGGGATAGCTGCGCAGGCGGGCGCGAGGATCGGGGATTCCCACCTCGGCGAGTAGCGCCGCGGCGCGCTCCCGCGCCTCGCGCCGCGACACCGGAAAGTGGGCCCGGATCCCCTCGGTAATCTGGTCGCCCACGGTGAAGACCGGATTCAGGCTGGTCGTGGGGTCCTGAAAGATCATCCCCACCCGCCGTCCCCGGATCCGGCGCAGGGCTTCCCCGTCCAGGGCCAGCACATCGGTGCCGTCGAGCCGGATCACGCTGCCGGGCTCGATCCGGCCCGGCGGCGGCACCAGCTTGAGGACGGCCAGGCTCGCCAGACTCTTGCCGCAGCCGGACTCCCCGACCAGCGCCAGGGTTTCCCCGCGCGCGAGCGTGAGGCTCACCCCATCCACGGCCCGGGCCGGACCGGCCGCGGTGGGGAAGGTGATCCGGAGATCGGCGATCTCGAGGAGGAGGCTCATCCCAGACCGGGGCCGCAGGCTTCCTGGAGCGCCTCTCCCACCAGCTGGACGGCCAGCACCGTGATCACGATGGCCAGGCCGGGCGCGAGGCTCATCCAGGGAGCGGTGACCAGATACGGCTTGGCGTCGTAGATCATCCCGCCCCAGGTGGGGGTGGGAGGCTGAACGCCGAGCCCGAGAAAGGACAGGCCGGCCTCGAGCAGGATGACGTCTCCCACCGCGAGCGTGGTGGCCACCGTCAGCGGTGGGGCCACGTTGGGGAGCAGGTGGCGCAGGATCATCCGTCCCGGCCCCGCGCCCAGGGCGCGGGCCGCACCCACAAAGTCCAGGGCACGGAGCCGGAGGACCTCGGCCCGCACCAGGCGGCTGGCGCCGAACCAGCCGGTGGCGCCGATGATCGCGACCAGCGCAGCGAACGGGATCCGCTCCATGCTCGCCACCATGAGCAACAGGAGAAAGAGCCGGGGCACGGCCAGGGCACCGTCCACCAGCCGCATGAGCGCCGTATCCAGCCAGCCGCCAGCGTATCCCGCCACGAGCCCGACCAGGAGACCGATGGTCATCGAAAGGAACACCGCTCCCGCGGCCACCGCCAGCGACACCCGGGCCCCGTAGACCAGGCGAGCCAGGACATCGCGGCTCAGGTGATCGGTGCCCAGCCAGTGGTCGGCGGACGGCCTGGCCAGCGCGCCGCTCACGACGTCGGGCTGGGCCCGGGGATCCGGGAGTAAGGGGGGCAGGGCGGCGGCTGCGAGAAGCAGGACGGCCAGCACGGCCGCGCCGATCCGGCCCCGCGGCCGGGCCCACAGGTTCCGCCAAAGGGAAACCGCGCCCGCCCCGGTCACGAGTCCCCCACCCGGGGATCGAGCCACCGCTGGAGCCCGTCGGCGAGGAGATTGCCTAGGACCACGACGGCGGATACCAGCAGGGCGCACCCCATGATCACGGGATAGTCCCGGCTTCCGATGGCCTGGGCGGCAAGCGTACCCAGGCCCGGCCAGGCGAAGACGGCCTCGACGAGCACCGACCCCGCCACCAGCAGGGGGAGCCAGAGGCCGAACAGGGTGAGTACCGGGGTGAGCGCGTTCCGCCAGGCGTGGCGCCAGTACACCGCTCGGGGCGGCAGGCCCTTCATCTGCGCCGTGCGCACGAAATCCTGCCGCAGGACCTCCAGCATTGCGGCGCGCTGGTGGCGGATGGTAGCGGCGATGGTGACGGTCGAGAGGGTGAGCGCGGGCAGGAGGAGATGGCGCAGGAGGTCGCCGAAACGCTCGAGACCGCCCGCATCGGCGGGGAGCCAGGGGCTTCGCATTCCCCCCACTGGCAGCCAGTGGAGTGTGGTGCCGAAGAGCCACGCCAGCACGAGACCGAGCCAGAACGATGGCGTGGCGTACGCGGCCAGGGTGAGGGTCGTGAGAAGGTGATCGGCTGGCGTGTCGCGGTGCCGGGCCTGCCACACCCCGAGCCAGAGACCGACCGTAAAGTTCACGGCGAGCACCGTTGCGCCCAGGAGCAGGGTGGCCGGCAGCCGTTCAGCCAGCAGCCGGGTCACCGGGCGGCCCTGCTCGATCGAGAGCCCCAGGTCCCCCGTGCCCACCCCGCGGAGGAACGCAGCGAACTGGCGGAGCAGGGGCTGGTCCAGGCCGTAGCGCGCCCGGAGCGAGGCGATGGCCTCTGGGGGGAGCGGGCGGTCCTCGGAAAGCCGGGCCAGCGGGTCGCCCGGGGTGAGCCGCATGAGGAAGAAGATGATGCTGACGGCAAGGGCGTAGGTCACCGCAGCCTGAACTGCGCGGCCAAGAAGCCACGAGACTCCCGTCATTTCATTCCCGGTCCCGCGGGAGTTCTTCCCCCGGTCTTACCCTCCAGCGCCACACCTCGGACCAGGGCGAATCGGGGCGCAGCACCACGCCCTCGAAGCGGCGGTGGACCAGCGGCACCGCCTCGGTGGCGTACATGAAGATGGCCGGCGCGTCCTCGGCAAGGTGACGGAGCGCCTCCGGCCAGAGGTGGCCGGGATTGCCTCGACCCTCGGTGGCCCGCGCGATCAGGCTGTCCACCGCGGGATTGCAGTAGTGCGCCACGTTGGAGCCGCCGATTCCCGCGCAGGACCAGCTCTGGATCAGGCCGGAGAGGGTGGGATCCTGGGTCACCGACCAGAACTCCAGGTCGAACTGGCCGGCGCGGCGGCGCGACACGTAGGCGGGGGGTTCCAGCGTCTGGAGCTCCAGCCGGATGCCGAGCGCCCGCCACTGCTCCTGCACCTGCTGAGCCATGGTCCGCCGCGCGGCCGAGGTGGCTGGCACGATGAGGGTGAGGGCGAACGGTGTGCCCCGGCGGTCCAGCACGCCGTCGCCGTCGGTGTCGCGCCAGCCCTGGGCTTCGAGCAGGCGGCGGGCTTCGTCGAGCTTGGCCTCGCGGTCGCCTGCCTCCGCG
>JBBIMQ010000002.1:0-24793 GCA_037444345.1 Gemmatimonadota bacterium
ACTCCAGCAGCGGGTGATCGAAGGAATCCGTCAGGCCGGGCTGGTGTTCGACCACCCCCCCATCGTGGCCTTCGGCCCCAATGCGGCCAATCCCCATTACGAGCCCCGTCCGGGCCTCGATGCCGCCCTGGAGCGGGATCAGGTGGTGCTCCTCGACCTCTGGGGCGGCCGGGCGCTCGGCACCGTCTTCGCCGACCAGACCTGGATGGGGTTCAGCGGCCCGCGGGTTCCGGCGAAGGTGGCCGAGGTCTGGCGCACGGTGCGGGAGGCACGGGATGCTGCCATCGGGTTCATCCGCGAGACAGCCGGCCGCCGGCCCCTGCGGGGCTTCGAGGCCGACCAAGTGGCCCGGCGGGTGATCGAGGCTGCGGGGTTCGGGGCCGCGTTCGTCCACCGGACCGGTCACTCGATTGATCGCGACCTCCACGGTTCGGGTCCCCATCTCGACGACTACGAGACCCACGACGACCGCGAGATCCTGCCCGGCTCGGGCTTTTCGGTCGAGCCCGGCATTTACCTGCCCGGGGAATTCGGGGTGCGGAGCGAGGTGAACATGTATTGGGGACCGGAAGGGATGGTGGTGACGCCGGACGAGCCGCAGGTGGAGTTGATCCTGCCCTAGGGGCGGGGAAGGGATGGCCGTGCGGGTCGGGCCCCAGCTGACCTCGTTCGGGGTCGCGGAAGCCCGAGGGCTCCGGGGCGTGGTGGCATCCCGCTCGGCTCGCGCTCGGTGTGGCCAGCTCGGGGGTCTGGAGCCGTGAATCGGGCAGCGGCCCTGCCCCCGCCTGTTTCAGCGATGTTCAATGGTTTCAACACGTTACACCCAAACGTGTGTCCGAAACCCGGTCTGTCACGATTGCTTGACACGTGATCCGGGTCACTTCATATTGTTGGCCCCGACTGGGCCGCAGTCGGCGATTTCCGTTTATCTCAGTCCGCAGACTACTCCATCAGGTAGGGCAAGGCGCGTCTCGATCCCAATCGCGGGCCGAGGGTGGCGCGCCGGCCACCGCGCCGTCGAGTCTTCGCTCGCTGTTCGTCGTCTGTGTCACGCCATCGGAGGACGTCTCCATGAATGAAAGCTGTGTTGGCGCCTTCGCACGCGGTGCGCGCTGGCTGGCGCTCGCGGCGGCCGCGTTGGGGCTCGGGGCGGGCACGCTCCACGCCCAGGCGACCGGGAAGATCGAAGGTCGAGTTCGCGATCAGGCCGGCGCCCCCATCCCCGGCGCCCAGGTGCGCATCGAGGGGACGGCGTTCGGGGCCGTGGCCAATAACCAGGGCTACTACTTCATCAACAACGTGCCCGCCGGCACGGTGGACCTGCGGGCGACGTTCGTGGGCTACCGGCCGTTCATCGCGACCGGGCTCCGGGTGCTGGCCGGCCAGACCATGACCCAGGACTTCGTGCTGGAGCAGGCGCCGGTCGAGCTGGAGGAAATCGCGATCACGGGTGCGGCGGCCAACCCGCTGGTGCCACGGGACGAGGTCACCACCAAGCAGCGGGTGGACGGCACCTACACCGACGCACTCCCCGTGGACCGGATCGGCGCCGTGCTGGCACTGCAGCCGGGCGTGGTGGCGAGCCCGGCTGCCGGGCAGATCACCATTCGCGGCGGCCGGCCGGACGAGGCGGCGGTGTACGTGGACGGGGTGCCGGTGACGCCGGGTGGTCGGGGGAACGCGTTCGTGGGGGTCTTCGGCCAGGGCACCGTGGCGCCCGCGCTCAACGTGTCGACTGGAGCCTTCGAGGAGGCGTCGGTCACGACCGGCAGTTCTTCGGCCGAGTTCGGCAACGCGCAGTCGGGCATCATCAACATCCAGACCCGGGCCGGCGGCCAGCGGTTCGCCGGGAGCGTGGGCTTCGAGAACGACGAGATCGGCGGCCTGAATCACAGCCTCGGGTTCAACCGGATCCAGGCGAACCTGAGCGGGCCCATCTGGCGGACCCTCACCTTCGCGGTGGGCGGCGACATCGAGGGGGCCAAGTCTTCGAGCACGGGGCTCAACGCCCAGCGGTACCCCATCTACGTCACCGCCGGGGTGGATACCACCGTGGCGGTGCCGTCCGGCAACGACACTGCCTTCGTGGACGTGTCCAGGTTCGCCATCTACCGGGGCGAGTGCGACGAGCACAAGAACAGCGTGAACCCCGGGATCCGGAACAACTACGGGCTCGACTGCCGCGGCGCGCGCAACCCGGCATCCAACAACACCAGCTACCGGGTGAACGGGAAGCTCCAGTACACTTACGGGACCGGCAGCCGGATCGCGCTTTCGGCCTATCGCAGCCAGGACCAGAACCGGATTTTCGACAACGACGCCTACCTGAACCTGTACAATCCGCAGGCGCTCAGGGCCGTCTGGAGCGCCAACAACGTGGTCACGCTGAACTGGACCCAGAACCTGTCCAAGTCGGCGGAGCGGGCCCTGGCGCTCGAGACGTTCGCCTCGTACCAGTGGGACCGCGCCATTCTGGGTCCCCTCACTCGGAGCGGCGAGGAGGCGACCCGGGATCCGTTCGGCGGCTTCTACCTCAAGCGGTACGACTTCCTCTTCGATTTCGACAACTTCCCGCTCAACGACCAGCTCATCAAGAACTTCCGGCTCAACACCGGCCGGCGGTCGCCGTTCGACCTGGCCAACACGTCGCAGTATGCGCTGATTGACGCCTACCGGAACAACGCCTACGGCATCCAGGGATGGTCCGAGGGCGGGGGGCCGACCGCCCGGCTGTCCCTCTACCGGGAGGACCGGGCGATCGGCAAGGCCAACCTCGACTGGCAGGTGGACCGCTACAACCGGGTGAAGCTGGGCGGGGAGTTCACCAAGTACTATATCTTCAGCTACTCGTCCGGGCTCGTGAGCCAGGCGTTCTCCGACGCCTATCACGAGAAGCCCACGCGGTGGAACGCCTTCATCGAGGACCGGCTGGACCTGGGCGACGTGGTGGTGGTGGGCGGGGTTCGCTACGACTGGTACAAGACCGGGGCGAGCCGGCCGTACTTCACCGACAGCCTGGGGAACCGCACCTGGTTCCCGCGGATCAGCTCGATGCCGGGCTTCGATCCCAACAACCCCGAGGCGATCTTCGTCGAGGACAAGAGCCACGACTACCTGAGCCCGCACATTCAGGTGTCGTTCCCGGTGACCGACCGGACCAACTTCCGGCTGTCGTACGCGCACCAGGTGCAGGCGCCCAACTTCAACACCATCCTGGGCGGGATCAACACCGACCTGAGCGTCACCAACACCAACCACGTGTACGGCTCGGATCTGGATTTCGGCCGGACGATCACCTTCGAGTTCGGGATCCGGCACTCCTTCAGCGACGACATGGTGCTGGACGTCTCGGCGTATAACAAGGACAAGCTGTCCGACGCGGCGGGGCGACTGCTCTCGTTCTTCGATCCGTTCAAGAAGCAGAACGTGGACATCCGGGTAATCACCAACGCCGACTTCGGCAACGCCCGGGGGATTGACGTCCGGCTCGACCGGCGGTTCGGGGAGCTGTTCAACGGCACCATCGCCTACACCTTCGAGGACGCCAAGAACACCGGCTCGGACCCGTTCACCTACATCAACTTCGGGTCGCGGGTGCTGAATGCGCTGGCGGGCGGGAATGCTCCGCCGCCTCAGGCCGCGCTGCCCACCAACCAGAACCGGCCGCACAACCTGGCGGGCCAGCTTGCGCTCAGCTTCCCCAACAACTGGCAGCAGGGGACCACGTTCGGGTCCATTCTGGAGAACTTCGGGATCTTCGCGATCTTCCGGTTCGCCTCGGGGACGCCGTACACCCGGTGCCCGCCGGAAGACAGCGGGAACGAGAGCGTGTTCTCGGGTCAGGTGTGCAGCCGTGGCCGGCTGGCCAGCGACTTCAACGGTGCCCGGCTGCCGACCCTGAAGCAGTTTGACGTCCGCTTCACCAAGGGCTTCAAGCTCCGGGGTGTGGATCTCACGGCCTACGCGGACGTGCGGAACATTTTCAACTTCGAGAACATCCTCTCGGTGTTCACCACGACGGACGACATCCGCAACAACACCGAGCGGGACATCAACCGGAAGGCTGACCTCGACGCCTTTGCCGCCGAGGCTCAGCGGAACGGCGTGCTCCTGTCCGACAACTCGATTGACTTGACCTTCGGCGGGGCGGTGGCCGGCGGTTGCGGCGGCTGGGCCCGGCAGGATGGCGCCCCCTCGGCGCCCAACTGCGTGTACATGATCAGCTTTTTTTTTAGCTTCGGGAACGGCGACCACATCTTCACGGTGCAGGAGCAGACTCGGGCATCCGACGCGGCGTACTTCGCGCTCGCCCGGGGGCAGAACGCCTTCACCGGCCCGCCCCGGCGCATCCGGTTGGGACTGGAGCTCAACTTCTAGGGGAGTGAACGGTGGTCCGGCCCGGGGTCACCCGGGCCGGGCGCGACCGCCGTTTTACACCGAGCGAGGCAACGACATGCACTCACGATTCCGTTCGAACGGCGCGCTGCTGGCCGTCCTGGCCGCCCTGATCGCGGGGTTGCTGCTCGCCCCGGCGTCGGCGTCGGCCGAGCCCCAGCCGGGCGCCAAGAAGAGGGGCTTCCGGCTCTTCGCGCGCGCCCTGGGCGCGATGACCATCAACCGCATCTACTGCGGGCTTGCCTCCGACGGGCGGGTCTGCGTGGACTCGACCAACTCGTCCACCATCGGTGGCGGTTTCTGGCCGAAGGGCACGGCCGACCAGTACATCTTCAACTCCGGGCTCCAGGTGGCGGGGATCATTGGCCCGGACGGCGGTCCCTGGGCGGGCGACACGGTGGGCGGGTTCTTCTTCGACCCCAAGGGCACCACGGAGCACGGCGAGGAAGTCCGGCCGATCTTCAACACGGCCAACCCCGATGACATCCCGTCCGGGGTCTGGCCCGCGGCGGCCTGTGTCCCGTTCGGCGACGCGGAGGAGACCCTTTTCCACCCGCTGCTCCGCGAGGATCCCACCACGGTGGGCGACCCGAACTACCCCAATCACCCGCTCGGGTGCCGCCGCTCGGCCTCGCAGGGCGACGTGTGGTGGATGAGCTGGGAGGGTAACCCTGCGCTCAACGCCGGCCGCACCCACCCGCTCGGGATCTTGGTGGAAACCCGGGGCATGGGGTGGAACTTCCCGGCGGGGAACGAGGACATCCTTTACTTCATCTATACCTTCTACAACGTGACGGCCTCGGATCCGAACGTATATGGCGCTTCGATCCGGCCGGACATGCGTGCCATCCTCCAGCAGAAGGGCGCGGAGTTCCAACAGCTCAACAACGCCCGGTTCGGCATCACCCTCCCCCCGGGCGGGTACACGATCACCAACCTGTTCGCGGCGTTCGCGCGGGACGACGACGTGGCCGAGGCGGGCGCCAACTACTCGTCGGTGAACTTGCCGTTCGCGCTGGGCTATACCTACGAGCACGCCTTCAGCCAGCCGGTGGGCTGGACCTTCGACCCCGGCATCTTCCAGGCCCCCTTCTTCGCGGGCTCGGGCTTCACCGGGGCCAAGTACCTCCGGAGCCCCACCGGGGCGGGCGAGATCCAGCTTTTCTCGAACACGATCAACGGCCGGCCCTTCGCGGGCGCCGTGAACGACCCGCGCGACACCAAGCAGCTGTACCGCTATCTCTCGGGCACGCTCAATCCGGCCCTGGGCGACGACCCCTGCAACACGGGCGACCCCACCCAGACCCGGATCTGCTTCGTGAACAACAACTCGCCACAGGACATGCGGTTCTTCCAGTCCTCGACGCCGCTCACGCTGGCGCCGGGCGAGTTCGGCTCGATCGTGGTGGCGTACATCTTCGCGCCGCCGGTGCGGACGGCCGGCTGCGGGGCGGCCTGCGACGTCAAGCCGGGCGACCCGCGGGTGCTGACCAGCGCCACGACGCTCATCACGCAGGGGGCCAACACCATTGACACGCTCTCGGGCTTCGTGAGCTACAACGACGCCAACAGCGACGGGATCGTCACCCAGAACGAGTTCACGGTGGTGCCCGGCTCGCTCCTCGGCAAGGCGCTGGTGGCGCAGGCGGTGTTCGATAACCAGTTCCTGCTCCCCTTCGCGCCCGATCCGCCGGACTTCTTCCTGATCCCGGGCGACAACCAGGTGACGGTGCTCTGGCGGCCCAGCGCGTCGGAAACCAACGGCGATCCGTTCTTCGCCATCGCGAATCAGCCCACGGTCGGCGGGAGCCCCAACGCGCTGTACGATCCGAACTACCGCCAGAATGACGTGGAGGGGTACCGGATCTACCGCGGGCGGGTGGACAATCCCAATGAACTCCGGCTTCTTGCGCAATTCGACTACAAGGGGACGGTGATCAGCGACTTCACCGGGCAGGTGAACCCCACGGATGTCTGCGCGCCGGAGGTCGGCGTGAACGCGGGTTGCCCGGTGCCGTTCCAGCCCAACCTGAAGGACGGGACCCAGCTCACCCAGCACGTGGACGTCCCGCTGGTGGGCGACGTGGTGCAGGTGCGTACCGGCGACCGGTCGGCGCTGGCCTCGGGGACGATTGACACGATCATCGCCTCGATTGACACCACGGTGAACCCGCCCGACACCACCTTCACGACGATCTTCATTCCGAACAAGGCGGTGATCACCCGGGCCGACACCCTGATGACCGGGGCGGCGGCGCGGGCGCAGGGCGGTCCGTTCCCCAAGCTGAGCGACACCGGGGTGCCGTTCGTGTTCGTGGACAACACCCCGCGGAACAACTTCCGCTACTTCTACTCGGTGGTGGCGTTCGACGTGAACTCGATCGAGTCGGGTCCCACGAGCCTCGAGTCGCAGCGGCGAACCAAGTCGGTCACCCCGGTGCGGCCGGCTTCGAACGCGGTTTCCACCGGGTCGCTGAGCACGAACATCGTCGGGCGCGGGGTCAAGATGGACACCGTGTTCCGGAGCGTGCCGGCGCTCGATCCGACCGACGGCAGGTTCAGCGGGCCGTTCCCGCCGGCCGACGGCGCCTCGCTGGGCTTCGTCGGTCAGTTTGCCAAGGAAGTCGTGGCGACTTCGGGGGCGCTGCGGGCGCGGCTCGACAGTCTGTATCCGGGCCAGGTGGATTACTCCGGCTGCTGCGCCGCCGGCCCTGTCGGCTTCCCCTCGGTCTACGTGTGGACCGCGTTCGCCGGTACCGACAGCTTCAAGCTCCGGATCCCCATTCAGGTGGATCTGGGTATCGAGCAGAAAGGCAATCAGCTCTTCCAGGCGCTCAAGATTGACCAGGCCCTGGCCTCGCGCTTCGGCGGCGACAGCACCTATCGGCTCCAGGCGCAGCTCGAGCTGACCGTTCCGCCCCTGGGCTTCCTGGGTGGCTCGGTGCTCTCGTCGGTCCTGGGGGAACCGGGCTTCACCGGCACCGACTACGCCCAGTTGGGCTACACAGCCGCCCGCTACAACGGCCCCCGGTGGTTCGACGGCCCCTCGCCGCAGAACAACGAGACGGAGCCCAACCCGAACAAGGGTGCCTGCGGCAGCGGGCTCACGACCCAGTGCGCCAGCACCACCAGCTTCAACAACGGGGGGAAGCTGACTGGGGTGACCACGGTCTATATGCCGATGGCGTACACCATGTTCAACCGCGAGTGGCGCTCGATGGATGCCTTTACTGGCACCGTCCGGCGCGCCGCGGACTACAACGTGTACTGGGGCGCGGGCGGGGTGATTGACTCGGTGGTGGACGTGACCCACAACGTCCAGGTCCCGTATGCCGCCAATGGGGAGATCGGTGCGAACTGGGCGGTGCTCAACACGAGCGGGCAGGGGGCCGGCAGCTTCGATGGCCGGCCGGCGGTGTTGACCCCGCTCGACTGGTTCTGCGTCGAGCCGGTCCGCACCCTCCAGGGGCTGGCGGGGACCACGGCGAACGGCAATCCGTTCTTCCCCTGCTCGAGTGCTGCGGGATTCACGCTGAGCAACACGGCTCAACTCGGGACCATCGCCTTCGGGGCTGGCAACGCCCAGTCCACGACCGGGGCGCAGAGCCCGCGGAACCCCGCCTTCACGGCGACGGAACCGGGCTTCTCGCTCTACGTGGCGGGCACCATCACGTTCTTCGAGCTCTCCGCGCTGCCGGCGAGCGGCACGGTCTGGTCGCTCCGCGACTACGTGGGGAACATCCTCGGGGGCCGGGGTGCTCCTGCGGGTGACCTTGGCAACTACAAATTCCTCGCCGCTCCGCGGCCGTTCAACGCGATAGGGGCCGAGGTGGCGGTGAGCTACAACGTGGATAACCGGATCCGTGCCGTGCGCGGGGCGGACCTCCGGCAAGTCCACACCGTGCCCGACCCGTACTACGTGACCAACGAGTTCGAGCAGAGCACGGACAACAAGGTGATCAAGTTCGTGAACCTGCCGCAGCAGGCGATCATCCGGATCTACTCGTCGAGCGGGGTGCTCGTGAACATCCTCGAGCACAACAGCCCGACCTGGGGCGGGGAGGAGAGCTGGAACGTCCGGAACCGCAACAACCAGGTGGTCGCGAGCGGCGTGTATTTCTATCACATCGAGTCCAACTCGGGCGGTGCCACCGCCCGACGGGTGGGCCGGTTCACGATCGTCAACTTCGCCCAGTAGTCCACGGACCGGGGGTCGGGGCCCGAGGAGGGGCCCCACCCCCACGCAGCCAGGAGAAAGGCAACCCATGAGTTACGTGACGACCAAGCGCCTGGTCCTGCTGGCGGGCCTGCTGGGAGCGGCTCCCGCGGCGGTCGCCGCGCAGGCCGGCACCGATCAGGACAACACGCCCTACGGCACCACCTCGGCGGAGTTCCTCCTGCTCGGGGCCGGGGCCCGCGGCACCGCGCTGGGCGGCGCCTTCTCGGCCATCGCCAACGACGTGAGCGCGCTCTACTACAACCCGGCCGGCGCAGCCCTGATGACCCGGCCCGGGTTCATGGTGGGCACCTACGAGTACGTGGCCGACACCCGCTACAGCTGGGGCGGCATCGCCTTCCCCTTCGGCGGCGGGGCCCGGGTGGTGGGCCTCCAGGTCGGGACCTTTGGCTTCAAGGACCAGCCGGTGTACACCGTGGATGACCCGGAGGGGAACATCGGGTCGGTGTACTCAGTGAGCGAAACCTTCATCGGCGCCACCTACGCCGAGAACTTCTCGGACCGCTTCTCCGCGGGTCTGACCGCCAAGTTCATCACGGACAACCTCGGAGACGCCAACGGGAAGGCGTTCGCGGTGGACTTCGGCACCAACTTCCACGCCTCGCTGAGCGGGCATCCGGTGAAGTTCAGCTTCGTGCTCTCCAACCTGGGCACCAACCTGGACTATAGCGGCGACGCGCTCAATGCCGAGGTGCCGCGGGAACCGCTGCCCGGCCAGGAGGAGGTACCGACCATCCCGCAGCCGGCCCGGTTCCGCACCAAGTCGTTCCCGCTTCCCACGACCTTCCGGGTCGGCCTGTCGTACGACCTCGTCACTGGGGGGAACAACCGCCTCACGGTGTTGTCGGACTTCAACCAGCCCAACAACAACCGGGCCGGTTTCTCCGCCGGCGCCGAGTGGATGAGCCGGAACCTGGGCGGGTCGCCCTTCAGCATCTCGCTCCGGGGGAGCTACACCTACTACCCGTCGAACAACATCAGCCCGAGGACGCTCTCCACGGCGCTGAACGATGAGGAGAATCTCCAGGGCCTGGCCGGGGGCGGCGGGATCATGTTCGGCCAGGGGAACTTCAGCCTGAGCCTGGATTACGCCTACAAGTACATGGGCGTTCTGGGCGACACCCACTTCTTCAGCGTGGGCCTCGGCTGGTGAGGACGGGCGCTGGCGGGGAATGACGCAGTGGTGGTGGACCGGGCTCGCGGCAGTGGCAATGGCCGCGGGTCCGGCGGTGGCGAGGCAGGTGGAACCGGGACCCCTGGTACGGGCGTACCGGTTCTACCGGGCCGAAGGAAATCAGACGCGGGTGACCGCCTTCGTCGAGGTCCCCTACGCGCTGCTCGAGGCGGCCGGCGACGGCCCCAATGCGGCGCTCCGCTGGGCAGTGGCGGTCCGGATCACGGACGAAGCGGGCCGGCAGCTCTACCAGAGCGCCTGGCCTGGAAAGGCGAGCGTCGAACTCAAGGCGGCTCAGGCGTCAGCCATGGAGATGCTGGACTTCAGCCTGGCCCCGGGGCGTTACCATCTGGAGGTGGCGGTTGAGGACTCGGTATCGGGACGCCGGCTCGTCTCCAGCACGCCGGTTGACGCCTACAGCGCTCCCCCGGCGGTGTCGGACCTGATGTTGAGCCCGGCCATGCGCCTCGCCACCGGCAGCGACACGATGCCCCGCCAGGGCGAGCGGCGGTGGGGGAACACCCTGGTGACCGCGAGCACCCGGCTCCGGTTGACCCCGGTGCGGTCCAAGGCCTACTACCTGCTGGAGGCGTATTCGGCCGAGGGGCGGGCGTGCACCATGCAGGTGCAGGTCAAGGACACCTCTGGGCGGGCGATCGTGGAAACCCGGCCCACGGCGGTCCAGATCGCCGCGGGCGGCTCGGTGCTCAAGGGTCAGCTCGATCTCGCCGGCTTGCCGTCCGGGCGATACCAGATGGTGGTCAAGCTGGATCTGGGCGGCCAGCAGGAGGAGCGGTCCGAGCCGTTCGAGATGGCGGATTTCCATGCGACGCTCGAGCGCGAAGCCGCGCGACTCGCCGCCGAGCGAGAGACGGACGAAGGCTACTTCGGCCAGATGAACGAGGAACAGCTCGACGAGGCCTTCGCCCCGCTCTTCTACATCGCCGGGCGCGACTCGCTCGCGGCGTGGAAGCAAGGCCTGTCGCTCGCGGCCAAGCGGCGGTTCCTGACCCAGTTCTGGCAGTTTCGCGATCCTACCCCGGCAACGCCGCGGAACGAAGCCCGGGAGGCCTTCTACGCCAAGATCGAGTACGCGAACCGAACCTACGGCGAGAAGAGCGGCCGGTCAGCCCTTCCCGGCTGGCGCACCGACCGGGGCCGGATCTACATCAAGTACGGCCCGCCCTCCGAGCTGCTGGATCGGCGGGTGGCCTCTCACGGGCCGCCCTACGAGGTCTGGCGCTATACGCGAGGGAAGGAACAGTACTACCTGTTCGTGGATCGGACCGGGTTCGGCGCCTACAAGCTGATGTTCACCAACGATCTCCGGGAGACGAGCAATCCGGGGTTCCGGGAGATCATCGGCCCCGATGCGCTCCAGGACGTGAGCCGGTTCCTCGGGATCGACCTCTTTTTCGAGGAGTCCCAGGGACGGGCGCCCTAGCAGGACGAGGTAACGAGGGAATCGGACGCGGGCGGAACTCAACGAGTCATTTGAACGCGAGGGAATTGTCATGAACCGTGTGCTACGTAGTTCGGTCGTGCTCGCGGCCGCCGTCGGGGCCTTCGCCGCCTGCAAGGGAGATCCGACCGAGGATCTCCGGCAGGGCGTGGATCACCTGGTCGCGAACCCCACGGTGCTCTTCATTGACGAGGGACTGAGCCAGAACGTCGTCGTCGAGGCCGTGGATGCCCAGGGCAACCAGGTCGTGACTGAGTTCTTCCTGGCCAACGTCGGCACCGGGATCACCGTGGTTCGCGATACCACCTTCAACCCGGTGTACGCCGGCGAGAAGCTCACCGCGCCGGGCACGGTGACGCGGGCGCGGTTCATCGTGACGGCGGTGCAACAGGTCTCGACCAGCTTCACCGTCGGAGCGGGCGGCCGGACCATCACGATCGCCGTCGCCACGATCCCCACGACGGCCGCCGCGGTCTTCGCGCCGACCAACCTGAACATCGGGGATACCCTCACCATCACCGCGCCCGGCTCCCTCAAGTTCACCCCGGCCTCGACGGTGAGCTTCGGAGCCGGCGCCTGCGCGGTGGTCCCGGGGAGCCTGGCCGCGGACAGCACCTCGCTCCGCTGCATCCCCTTCCCGGGCTCGACGGGGACCGCAACACTCAGCAACATGGTGACCACCTACTCGACGCCCGGGCCCGTCACGGTCACGGCCGCGTCCGGCATCACGACCCCGCCGCTGCCCTCGCTGGTCCTGTCCCCCGCCGCCCCGGTGGCTGGCGACACGGTGACCATCACGCTCTCGGGTCTCTTCCGGTTGACGCCCGGTAGCGGCGCCACCGCCTCGGCCTGCGTGGCCGGCCCGCTGGCGCGGACCTTCCGGGTCTCGATCTCGGCGGATAGCCTGACGATCCGCTGCCTCATCGGCCCGTTCGCCAGCGGCAAGTTCCAGGTCACCAACGTTCAGCTCTCCGGCCGCGCCGTGGTCGGGCGGTTCCCCATGTCCACGGCGGCGGACGTGGTCACCGACACGCTGCCCGCTTTCGCCGCGTCCAAGGGGACAGCCGCCATCGCCGACAACATCACGATCTCCGCGGTGGGCCGCTATCGGTTCATTCCCAGCGGGGCGAGCGCGACCAAGATCCGCGTGCCGGCGGGGGCCACCACCAGCACGCCGACCATCTCCAGCGACAGCATGACCATGAGCTTCCTCATCGGCCCGAACTGGGCCGGGGTGAAGGCCTCGCTGGACAGTGTGGTGATCTCGGGCGCGGCGGGGCTCGGCAGCTACCCGGTGCTCACCGACTCGGCGTTTTCCACGCCGGCCCTCACGCAGTTCCCGGCCACACTGAGTAACCGGTTCCCGCAGCCCGGGGAAGTGGTGACCCTCACGGCCGGGTCGGGGTTCGGGTTCAACTCCAACGCGACGGTGACGACCGGCGGCCGCCCCGCTGGGGTCATTTCTGTAACCGCCAATACGATTGACTTCGTGCCCATCCCAGGCACCGGCAAGGCGAAGCCGGTGGTGAGCGAGGTGGTGCTGACCAGCAACCCCGCTCTCCCGCTGATCCTGAGCGCCGGGGCCTACCTGACCCCCCCCGGCGGGTACCCGGGCACCGACGATTTCAGCACGGCGCCGAACATCACCATGCCCCCCACCGGCCAGGTGACCTATATCGCCGATGCGGGGCCGTTTTTCGACGACCCGGGCGGCGTGTGCGTGGGCACCCTCGGCGGTCCATGCAGGATCTTCCAATTCACCATCGGGAGCACCCGTTCGTTCAGCTTCAATGCGACCTGGCAGGGTGCGACCGACCTGGGCATCTACTTCTTCGACTCCGGGCTCAATCTAGTCCCGGTCTTCGGATGCGACTCGAAGGGTGCCGGGGCCTCCGGGCAGCCGGAAACCTGCAATCTCAACAACCTGGCGCCGGGAACCTACTACATCGTGGTGGACACGTTCTCGGCGTTCTACTCGCCGCCCAACAACGTTGATCCGTTGAACTACCTGATCAAGATCACCGGCCTCTGATTCCCGGCAGGCCAGTCGCAAAACGCGAGGCCCCCGCGGGTGCGGGGGCCTCGCTGTTTCAGAGCGGCTCCCGGGGGAGGGGTGGTCCCTCCGCCGAGCCGGCTGCGGTTGCCGGAGAGGCCAGATCTCCCTCCCGGAACTGGCGCTGATACAGCCGGGCGTAGAGCCCGCCCCGCGCAAGAAGCGCCTCGTGCGTGCCCTCCTCCACGACCCGGCCGTGGTCCAGCACCACCAGCCGGTGGGCCCGCCGCACGGTGGAGAGCCGGTGGGCGATGATGAGCGTGGTCCGCCCGGCGAGCAGGCGCTGCATGGCGTCCTCGATGAGCCGCTCGCTCTCGGTGTCCAGGCTGCTCGTGGCCTCGTCCAGCACCAGCACCGCCGGGTCCTTGAGCAGGGCTCGCGCGATGGCGATCCGCTGCCGCTGGCCTCCGGACAGCTTGACCCCGCGCTCCCCGACCAGGGTGTCGTAGCCGAGTGGGAGCCGGACGATGAACTCGTGAGCGTGCGCCGCGCGGGCGGCGGCCTCGATCGCCTCCGCCGGGGCCTCGGGCCGGGCATAGGCGATGTTCTCGCGGATCGTGCCCGAGAAGAGCGCGGGCTCCTGAGGCACGATACCGATGCTCCGCCTGAGGTCCGCGAGCCGGAGCCGCCGGATGTCGTGCCCGTCCAGGAGAATTCGACCCCGGGTCACGTCCCAGAAGCGGGGCAGCAGAGAGATCATCGTGGTCTTGCCGGCACCTGAAGGCCCCACCAAGGCCACGATCTCGCCCGGGGCCAGCCGGAGGCGGATATCGGCGAGGGCCCAGGGGGCGTCCGGCCGGTCGTGGTATCGGAACCAGACTCCGTCGTACTCGATATGCCCCCGCACCGGCCCCGCCAGGGGCTCCGGCGCTGGGGGATCGGCGATCGCGACCGGCGCCTCCAGCAGCTCGAAGACGCGCTCCGCCGCGCCCACCGACTCCTGGTAGCTCGAGAAGAAGGAGACCAGCGCCCCCACCGAACCCGCGATCATGATCGTGTAGATCATGAACGTGAAGAGGGTGCCGGGGGTGAGGTCGCCCTCGAGCACCAGCTGCCCGCCCTGCCAGAGCACCACCACGATCGCTGCGAACGTGGCGAAGGTGATCACCCCGAAGAACACCCCCCGCATCCGGGCACGCACCAGCGCCGCCGCCACCGCGCCGCGAATGCGCTCCCCGTAGCGGCGCCGCTCGTGGTCCTCCTGGACGAAACTCTGCACGATCCGGATCTGACCCAGCGCCTCCTCGGCCACCGCCGTGGCCTCGGCGACCCGGTCCTGCACCCCGGTCGAGATCCGCCGCAGCCGCCGGCCAAAAAAGAAGATCGCCCCGACCGCGATCGGCACCGCCGCGAGCGCGGTCAGCGTGAGCCGCGGCTGCACGATCACCAGCATGGCGATGCCGCCGCTCAGGGTGAGGACCTGGCGCGCGAACTCGGCGATGGAATGACTCAGCGTCCCCTGGAGGAGGCCGATGTCGGTGGTGAGCCGGCTCACCAGCTCCCCGGTGCGCCGCTCGGCGAAAAAGCCGGGCGGCAACGCCAGGAGCCGGGAAAAGAGTGCTTCCCGGAGCCCCGCGACCGCCCGCTCGCCGGTCGCGCTCAAGAGGTAGGTCTGTCCGTAATTCAGCACCGCCTGGATCACGACCAGTGCCAGGAGCTGGAGGGCCTGGCGGTCGAGCGCCGCCCGGCCACCCTCGAGGAAGGCGGCATCGAGGAGCCATCCGGTCAGGCGGGGGAAGGCGAGACTGGCCGCCGCGCTCGCGAGCAGGCAGGCGACGGCCGCGCCGAGGGCCCAGCGGTAGGGCCGGATCAGGGGAAGGAGCCGTCCGAGCGGGGCGGGAGACGGAAGGCGCAGGCGGGGGCGGGACTCGGTCGGTGCTGTCATCTGAAGTCAGGTGGTCGCCACGGGCCGCCGGGCCGAGTCGGGGACGGCTGGCAGGAGCCCTACAGCGCCCCCGCGTGACGGGGACCGGCGGTGGCAACGCCCGGCCCGGGCTTGCAGTCCCTCCTCATTCCCGTTCCCCGGCAGTGGCCGAGATCTGTTCCGGCCGTTCCAGCAGCAGGATCGGGCCGCGTTCCGGCCGGTGCCCGAAGGGCACCGCCCGATCCACCCCCATGGCGAGGAAGAGCAGGGCCAGGTACCGGAGTGAATACTTATACATCCGCCACGCCGTCGGCGTGATCTCGCGCTCGCGGAGCAGCCTGACTGCGTACCAGCAGAGCCGCCCGCCCAGGAGCAGGGCCGCCGCGGCGTAGAACAGCCCCAGCGCCCCGATGACCGCGGGCATGACCGTGAGCGGAAGGAGGAGCGCGGTGTAGATGAGCATCTGGACCTTGGTGTACCGCTCGCCCGCCACCACCGGCATCATCGGGATCCCGGCCCGGGCGTAGTCCTGCCGCTTCATCAAGGCCAGCGCCCAGAAGTGCGGTGGCGTCCAGAAAAAAATGATCGCGAAGAGATAGAGTGCCGCGAGGTCGAGCGACCCCGTCACCGCCGACCAGCCGACCAGGGGGGGGAAAGCCCCGGCGGCCCCTCCAATCACGATGTTCTGCGGGGAGAGCCGCTTGAGCCAGATGGTGTAGACGAAGATGTAGAACAGGTAGCCGGCCAGCGCGAGCCCGGCAGCCAACGGGTTGACCAGGTACCAGAAGATCCCGAACGCCGCCGCGCCCTGCAGCACCCCCAGGCCCAGCGCGGCCCAGCCGGGGATGCGGCCGGCCGGGATGGGGCGGAGCCGGGTGCGGGTCATGAGCCCGTCAATGTCCCGGTCGAACCACATGTTGACGGTGTTGGCCCCGCCGGCCATCAGATAACCTCCGACCACCACCCAGAACACGAGCGCGGGGCTCGGCGGGCCATGGTCCGTGATGATCATCGGGGCCACGGTGGTGAGGAGGAGCAGCGAGATGATCCGCGGCTTGGTGAGGGCCACCAGGTCGCCGAGGAGCGAGGGGCGGGATTCCACCGCGGGCGACTCGACCGGTGCGGCGGGGATGGCTTCGGCCGGCATCGGGCGCTCGAGCGGGCTCCGGCTCAGCCGGAAGACCAGCACCACCAGGCTGGCCCAGATCAGGGTTCCCAGCAGCAGATGCAGCGCGCGCCACGATGGCGGGAACACCTGCAGCACCATCGCTGCCGCGACGCCGAGCTGGAGGAGGGTGAGTCCCGCCACCAGCCAGGCCGCCCGCCTCACCCCGGCGCCATACCCGATGCGGCCGCCGGCGCTGGCCCGGGCGTGCCGGGAGATCCGGGCGGCCGCCGAGAGCGCGAGCAGCGCGAACCCGAACGCGAAGATCCGGTGGATCCAGTGGATCGCCCCCTGGGTGGAAGCCGGTGGCCCCCCCCTCGTTCCCTGGCACAGGGGGAAGCCCAGGCAATAGGGACCGGCGTGGAGGTTGGCCGTAAGCGCCCCGAACAGGATGACGATGAACCCGAACGCCGCCGTGAAGGCGGCGAGCCGTCCCGTCGGGGTGGAAAGGAGCGGAGGCGGGACAACCGGCTCCGTCACCGCTTCCTCCCTCGCGCTTCGCAGCGCCGCCACGATCAGGATCGCTAGCAAGACCATGGCGTTGAGCAGGTGAACCACGACCACCGCAGGCGGCAGCTCCAGCTTCACGATCACCGGCCCGAGCAGCACCTGGATGGCCAGCACCAGGCCCGCGAGCAGGGCGGGATTCCGAAGCTCGGGACGGTCCCGGTGGTGCCTCCAGCCCTGCCACGCGAGGTAGGCCACGGCGGCCGAGAGCAGCGCCGCGACCCACCGATGGCTGACCTCGATCAGCGTGGGGAGGTCGAGGGGGGGGAACCACTCGCCGTCGCAGAGGGGCCAGTGGTCGCCGCAGCCCATGCCCGAGCCCGTGATCCGCACCACCCCGCCCAACACGATCAGGCCCGCGGTGAGCGCCGCGGCGAGCACTGCGGTCCGATGGTACCGTCTGGGATGCTGCTGTGTCATTTCACCTCGCTCCCCGTCGGGCGACAGGTCGCTGCCGGCACGCCCCGTGGCCGGGCCGTCCGAAGCAGCGCCCGGGGCCGGCCATGAGACCTCCTGGCACGCCTCGACGCCAGGGGTTCACGGCCGGCGCCCTCGCCGCTCGGCTCCCGGGCCCGTCAGAGACACGACACCGGTGCCGTTTGCCGCGGACAAAGAACACGCCGGCCCTGGGCGGTGTCAAGCCGAAGCCTCGCGCCGGACCCGTAACTGGCGCAACCTGCCGAACCTGCCCACATTTCCGTCGCCATTCGCCCTCTGGCGGTGCCCTGGTCCACAGGGTGCCCGCTCCGCAACCTCGAACCCTCGATGCAGCCAACCTACCAGCCTGACCCCTGGGGCGAACGCCTCCCCCGCCGCCTGGGCCTCTGGAGTGCCGTCGCGGTCCTGGTGGGTTCGACGATCGGCAGCGGGATCTTTCGCACCCCGGCCGTGGTGGCAGAGCGGGTGGACGATGTCCCGCTCTTCCTCCTGGCCTGGGTGCTGGGCGGCGCGGTGGCGGTGGCGGGTGCCCTGACCTATGCCGAGCTGGCGGCGGCCTTTCCACGAAGCGGCGGGATCTACGTGTTCATCCGCGAGGCCTTCGGCCCGGTCCCGGCGTTTCTCTTCGGCTGGGCCGAACTGCTGATCATCCGGCCCGGGGCCTACGGGGCCATCGCCATCACCGCGTCCGCCTACGCGCTCCGGACCACCGGAGCGGATCCGGCCGCGCCGCTCCTGGGCGGGGCCTTCCGGGCCGAGCAGGTCCTCGGCGCCGCGCTCATCGCTGTCGTCGCCGCGGTCAACTACTACGGCATCCACCGCGGGGCCCTGCTCCAGAATCTGAGCACGCTGTTCAAGGTCGGGGCGATGGCGGCGCTCATCGGGCTCGGTCTGGGGTTGGGTGGGGGCGGTGTGGAAGGCGTGCTGGAGCAGCGCGCCGCGGTGGGGCTTTCGCCCTTCCTGCTCGCCATGGTCTCCATTCTCTGGGCCTACGACGGGTGGGCCGATCTCGCCTTCGTGGGGGGAGAGGTGCGGGATCCCCAGCGCAATCTACCGCGGGCGCTCCTGCTCGGGACGGCGGGGGTGGTGGTGCTGTACCTGGGGGCCAACCTGGTCTACCTGTACCTCATTCCCATCGCGCAGATCAAGGAGGCAGAGCTGGTGGCCGCCGACGCGACCGAGCTCCTGATCGGCGCGGCCGGAGGCGTCGCGGTCGCGGCGGCCGTGGCGGTGAGCACGTTCGGCACCCTCAACGGCTCGATGATGACCGCGCCTCGCATCTTCTTCGCCATGGCGGAGGACCGGCTCTTCCCCGGCGCCATCGCCCGGGTGGACGGGCGCACCGGAGCGCCGACCGGCGCCATCCTGCTCTGCGCGGTCCTGGGTGTGGTGTTCGTGCTGATCCGGACCTTTCAGGAACTCGCCGACCAGTTCGTGATCGGGATCTGGCCCTTCTATGCCCTGGCGGTCGCGGCGGTCTTCGTCCTGCGGCACACCCGGCCGGACCTTGCGCGCCCGTACCGAACCTGGGGCTATCCGGTGGTGCCGTTCGTCTTTCTGCTCGCTTCCCTCTTCCTGCTCGGCAACTACCTGGTCTCGGAGCCCACCGCGTTCGCGGTGGACGTGGCGGTGATCCTGTCTGGGGTACCGGTCTACGCCGGCTGGAGGCGGTGGCTGGCGGCCCGGGGGAAGGCCGGATCAGCCCTGCCTAACCAGGGTTCTCGACCTCCAGACTGATATCGGCCGCAGCCGCGCTGTGCGTCAGGGCACCCACCGAGATCCAGTCCGCCCCGGCCTCCGCGTATTCCCGAACATTGGCGAGCGTGATGCCGCCGGTCGCCTCGATCTCGATGCCCGGTGCGAGGCGGCGGGCGAGGTCCGCCCACCGGCGAACCGTGTCCGCCGGCTGGTTGTCAACCAGAAGCCGGCTGGCGCCGGCGCGGCAGGCCTCCTCCACCTGCGCCGGGCTCTCCACCTCGACGTAACACGCCGCGGCCCCGCGGCGACGCGCCTCGGCGAGCGCGTCGGCCAGGCCTCGCCCGCTCTGGCGGAGCGCCCGCCAGTGATTGTCCTTCACCAGGACGGCCCGGCCCAGATCGAGCCGGTGCTCAAAGCCGCCACCCGCGAGGACGCTGGCGACATCGAAGAGCCGCAGTCCCGGCGCCGTCTTTCGGGTGTGAAGAATGCGGCTCCCGGTGCCCGCCACCGCCTCGACGAAGCGCCGGGTCAGGGTGGCGATCCCGGAGGCGCGCTGGAGCAGGTTGAGCAGCGGCCGCTCGGCCCGGAGCAACTGGCGCAGGTTGCCCCCGAGCCTGCCCACCACCGCAGGAGCCGCGATGCGGGCCCCCTCCCGCTCCGACCACTCGATCGGCCCGATCCCCGCCGCGCGCGCCACCGCGTCGGCGTACGCGGTGCCCGCCAGTACTCCGGGCTGGCGGAACTCGAGTGCAGCCCGGCTCCGTGCGTCGGGCGGAACCGTGACTTCGGTGGTGAGGTCCAGCGGGCCATCCTCCGCGAGGGCAATCTGGGCCAGCCGGGCGGCGTCGGCGAACAGGTCGTTCACCGGTCTCCGCTCCTCCCTCCAGGTTCCAGCGGGATGGTGACCCCGGTGCGCTCCCAGGCGATGTGAATCGCGGTCGCGCTGTCGCGGCGGTCCGGCCGGATCGCCAGCGTCTCCACCGGCTGCGCCAGCTCGGTGACGGGCACGACCACATGGCCCACCTCCCTGGCTCTGACGCCCGGAGAGAAGTCGTTGCCCCAGTGGCGGATGGATCGGGTCACGTAGACCGTCCACCAGGCGGGCCCCGGGCGAGCGTACAGGGCGTAGCGCCCGGCCTCGAGCCGGAGCTCGCCCAGGCGGAGGGCGCGGTTCGTGTAGAGCCGGGTGGGTTCGTTGGCGCCGAGCCGCCAGAGGCTGTCGTACGGGACCAGGCCGCCGAACACCTTGCGGCCGCGCATGGAAGGGCGCCCGTAGCAGAGCTGCACCGTTGCCTCGCCCACCCGGAAGCGTTCGGTGGCCAGCGGGCTCGCCCGGGGGCGGTAGCTGGAAGGGCTGGTCCAGTCCCTGAGGCAGGGCCCGATGGCCAGGCCCACCGGGACCAGCGAGATGCCGGTCACGACCCACGTGCCGGCCAGGACGATGCCGAGCCCCGCCACGACCCAGGTTCGTCGAAGTGCCATGACGCCGTCAGCCCTTCGTGTCGTGATGACCGGTATCGAATGCCCCGCGCAGAGGGCCGGGCACGACGCCTGCTCAGTCGAGCACCCCGGGAATGGGCCTCGCGGGGCCCCGCCCCCCCAGGGCCACCATCCGCTCGAGCGCCAGCCGGGCCCGCCGGGCGATTTCCTCGGGGACCGTGATGTGGTGGCGGTCGAGCAGCAGGGCGTCGCGGGTATTCTCGAGGGTGATCGTCTTCATGTAGGCGCAGACGGCGTCGGGGTCGGCGGGGAAGAACCGCTTGGCCGGCGCCACCTGCTGCATCCGGTGCATGATCCCGGTCTCGGTGGCCACGATGAACTCTTGGGCGGGCCGGGCCTTGACCAGGTTGATCATTTGCTCGGTGGAAGCGATGTGCACTCCGTCCGGCGAGATGTCGCCCCGGCCGATCGCGTAGATGAGCTGGCCCGCGCAGCCGCATTCCGGATGCACCAGCACCTCGGCGCCGGGGTGGTCGTGCCGCACCCGTTCCAGGGTGTGGGGATTGATCTCCTTGTGCACGTGACACTCGCCCAGCCAGACCTCGATCCGCCGGTGCGGCCGCTCCCGCCTGACATGAGCGCCGAGGAAAAAGTCGGGGCAGAAGAGAATCCCCTGGTCCTCCGGGATCGCATCAATGACGTCCAGCACGTTGCCGCTGGTGCAGCAGTAGTCGAGCTCCGCCTTGACCTCCGCCGTGGTGTTCACGTACCCCACGGCGATGTATCCGGGGAACTTGGCCTTCCACCGCCGCAGATCCTCGGCCGTGATCGTCGCGGCGAGCGAGCACCCCGCCCGCAAGTCCGGCAGCAGCACCCGCTTCTCCGGCGCCAGGATCGCCGCGGTCTCGGCCATGAAGTGTACCCCGCAGAAGACGATCACGTCAGCGGCGGTCGCCGCCGCCTGGCGCGACAGCCCGAGCGAATCGCCGACATAATCGGCCACGTCCTGTACCTCGGGCCGCTGGTAGTTGTGCGCCAGGAGCACCGCGTTCCGGCGGCGGGCGAGGGCGCGGATTTCCTCCTGGAGCGCCCGGATCTCGCCCGGCGAAAGCGCCCGTTCCTCGATGACCGGTAGCGGGATGGCCGTCACGTGCGCACCAGCGGAGGGTAGTCGAGCCGGCGGTGTCCTCCCCGGCTCTCCCGGCGCCGCAGCGCGGCGTGGGTGATGAGCCGGGCCACCAGGAGCTGGTTGGTCGTGCGCCACGCCTCGGGGGGGGTGTGGCGGGCCAGGCTGGCCAGGGCCTGCTTGGCCCGGGTGAGGCCGGCCTCGGTGCGCACCACCCCCACCTCGGTGGTCATGATCCGGCGCATCGCCTCGCGGATCGGCGCGGCGGCCCGCTCGGCATCCTCCCCGGATGGGGGCCCGGGGGCGGCCGGAGGGAAGGCGGGGACCGAGTCCAGCCGGGGGGCATCACGCCACCGGTTCGCATAGCCGGCCATGCGGCGCGCCGGGACCGGCCGGACTCCCTCCCGCCAGGCCCGGTTGGCCCTGGTGTCGAGGAGGGCGCGGGCCACCCGGTCGGCGAAGACCAGCCCTTCGAGCAAGGAATTGGACGCCAGCCGGTTGGCGCCGTGAACCCCAGTGCAGGCGACCTCGCCCACGGCCCACAGCCCCGGGCGGGTCGTGCGCCCGTCCAGGTCGGTCCGGACCCCGCCCATGGCGTAATGCAGCGCCGGCGCGACCGGGATCAGGTCCCGGGCCGGGTCCAACCCGTGGCGGTCCAGGATCGCAGAGCCGCCCGGAAACCGCTGCCTGAAATCAGGGATCTCGCGCGCGTCGAGCCAGGCCCCGCCGGTGGCATCGGCGGCCGCCACCGCCCGGGCAACCACATCCCTGGGCGCGAGCTCGCCGCGAGGATCGGCGTCGAAGGCGAAGCGGCGGCCGTCCCGATCCACCAGGATGGCGCCCGCCCCCCGCACCGCCTCCGTGATGAGTGGCGCCGGGTTCACCCCCGGCAACTTGAGCGCGGTGGGGTGAAACTGCAGGAACTCGAGGTCCCGCAACTCCGCCCCCACCCGCCAGGCCAGCGCCCAGCCATCGCCGGTCGCCACCAGCGGGTTGGTGGTGACCGCGTAGAGCTGGCCCACCCCTCCCGTCGCCAGCACCACATCCGTCGCGGCCAGCTCCACCGCCGCCCCGTGCCGGAGCGCGATGACGCCGGTCACCCGGTAGCTGTCGTGACACAGGGCCGCGACTTCCGTGTACCGGAGGATCTCGATCAGCGGGTGCCGGCGAATGATGTCCGTCAGGAAGGCGACGAGGGCCGCACCGGTCCGGTCGCCGCCGGAATGGATGATCCGGGGGCGGGTGTGAGCCGCCTCGAGGTCGAAGCGCAACCTCCCGTCGGGCCCGCGATCGAAGACGGCGCCCATCGCCAGGAGTTCCCGGATCCGGTCCGGCCCCTCGTTGGTGAGCACCCGCACCGCCTCCGGATCCGAGAGCCCGTCCCCTGCGGCCAGGGTGTCGGCCGCGTGCAGGCTCGGACTGTCCCCGGGCCCGAGGGCCACCGCAATCCCCCCCTGGGCCCAGGCGCTGGCGCTATCGGCGAGCAACCCCTTGGTGAGGAGCAGCGAGGGCTGCCCTTCCGCCGCCAGGCGCCACGCCGTCCAGAGCCCGGCGATGCCGGTGCCGATGATGATGGGGCGGGACGGGCCGGTCATGGGCGCAATATATCCGGCAGCCGGGGATCGGGCGATTGACGCCGTGCCCGCCGTCGAGGGCCCATCCTCGGGATCCTCCGGGATGCCTCTCCTACGTTCTGACCCTGGCCAGGAGCCAGATCCCCGCCCCCAGGAAGATCAGATTGGGCGTCCAGGCGGCCGCGACCGGGTTCATGACGCCGCTTGCTCCGACCGCCTTCGAGAGCTGGATGAGCGAGAGAAAGGTTACCGTGGTCCCCAGGCTGATCGCGATCCCGATCGCGGTGCCCTGGCGGGGGGAGCTCATCGCGAGGGGGGCGCCGAAGAGGGCGATGATGAAACACGTCGCCGGCAAGGCCACCTTCAACGCCCGGTCCACCTCGAGCTTGGCGGTATCGTTCCCCGACCGCTTGAGCGACGCGATGTAGCGCGACAGCTCGGCATACCGCATCTCCTCGGGGGCTTTGGGTTCCACCAGGAGATCGGCCGGTTCCTCGCGCATCGCCCGGAGCCGGGCGCTCCGGAACTGCATGCTCAGCTGATCGTCCACGCCCGCTAGCCGCCGGGTCCACCCGTGGTGCAGGCGCCAGAAGCCGCGGGCATCGTCGTAGGTGGCGCTGTCCGCCGAGATCGCGAGGCTCGGGTAATCGGGCCCGCGCCCCTGCCGTTCCAGCACCACCTGGCGCAACACCCGGTCCTCCACTTCCAGGGTCCGGATCGTATAGACCCAGCCCTGGTCGGCCCGATAGACGAAGTTGTAGCGCGAGGTCTTGGGCCGGGCCTGTTTCGCCTTCTGCAGTTCGAGCTGACGGCTGGTCGCTTCCGGCGCCAGCTCCCCCACGATGTAGGCCATCCCCGAGGCGACGAGCGCCGCCAGGTAGATCGGTAGCGCCAGCCGGTGAAAGCTCTGCCCGCTCGCCTTCGCTGCCGTGAGCTCCGAGTGGCGCCCCAGGTTCCCCACCGTGAACACGGTCGCGAAGAGGACCGCGGCCGGCATCACCAGGTAAATGTGCTCCGGCAGCGCGTACACGTAGCTCCTGACGATCTCCGAGAGCGTGAGCCCGCGGTCCAGGAGCTTCTCGAGGTTGTCCGTCAGGTTGATGAGGACCGACACGACGGGAAACCCCACTGCCGTGAGAAGGAAGATCAACACCCACGACCGGAGGACGTATCGGTCCAGGATGCGAAATCGCCTCACGGTGCCGCCCGCCGCCGGAAGGGTACCGTGAGCGCGTACCAGAGCTCGGCCAGATCGCCGCCGCGCGTCGAGCCGGACTCCCGGTTCACCCGGAAGAGCCCGTACACTCCCAGCGTTGCGAAAATGAGATTCGGTGCCCACATCGCCACCCAGGGCGGGACGATATTCTTGTCCCCCAGGCCTTCCCCGGCGATCAGCCCCACGTAGTAGATCGCAAAGACGAAGAGCCCGCCGCCAATCACCAGCCCCATGCCGCCTCGCGGGAACCGGAGGGCCATCGGGATCCCCACGATCACGAACACCAGGCAGGCTGCGCTGATCGCCCACTTCTTGTGGACCTCGACCGCGTACTGGTCGGCACGGAGCTCGGCCGAGCGGACCTGATCAATGGCCGCGGCCACCTCACCCCAGGGGGTGAGCAGGACCGGCCGCGGCCGCGGCGGCTCCGAAGCGGGGCCCGGC
>JBBIMQ010000003.1:0-24520 GCA_037444345.1 Gemmatimonadota bacterium
GGGCGATCCGCGCGCGGTGCCGGTGCTGATCGAGCGGCTGCGCCAGGGCGATGCACCCGAGAGCGACGCCGCGGCCGCCGCACTGGGCGCCATGCCAGCGGAGGCGCTCGACCCGCTGGAAGAATGTCTCGCTGACGCCGAGCCGGCTCCGGTTCGCCTGGCAGCGCTCGAGGTCGTGAGCCGGTCGGGGAGCCGGCGGTTCGACGCCCGGGTGGCAGTCTTGGCCCGAGATCCCGAACCAGGCGTCCGCGCCGCGGCGCTTCGCGCGCTGGCGGCGCAGCCTGGCTCCCGCGGCCTGGTGTTCCTGCTCCGGGCCCTTGCGGACCGGAGCGAGCCCGTGCAGCTCGAGGCGCTCGACCTCCTGGTCCGCCACGGCGGCGGGAACGTGGTGCGCCTGCTCCTGCCCTTTCTCTACACCGGCGATTCGCTCCGCTACCATGTGATCCGCGCCCTGGGACGGCTGGGCGCCCGGGAAGCCGCCGGACCGCTCGAGAGCCTGTACGACGCGGCCCCCCTCCACGAACGGATCGAGATCCTGGCCGCGCTGGCCCGGATCGCACCGCCCTCGGCCCGAGCCTTCCTGGCGGCGCGCTTGGCCGATCCCGAGCCCGAGATCCGGCGCGTCGCAGCCAGGGGCCTGGCCGCGCTGGCTGACCCGGCAGACCTGCCGCTCTTCGAGCGCCTCGCGGGCGACGACGACTGGGCGCTCCGCCACGAGGCCGCCCGCGCCCTGGGGCGGATCGAAGCGCCCGGCGCCCGGGCCCTCCTCCTCGAACTGGCGCGCGACCTTGAACCGGTGGTGGCAGCGGCGGCCCGCCAGGCACTGGCGCCGGAGGCCGGGGCCCGGCCGTGATCCCGCTGGAGGATGCGGAATGGAAGCTGCTCAATGACCTCATCGAGGCGCGTTTCGGCCTGGCGTTCCACGGGGTGCGGCGCGAGATCCTCCAGAGCCGGCTCCAGGTCCGGCTCCAGGCGCTCCGGCTCGCGTCGTTCCTCGACTATTACCACTACCTCAGTGCGCACCCCGGCCGCCACGAGGAATACACCCAGCTGGCGCTCCGCCTCACGAACAACGAGACGTACTTCTTTCGGGAGCCCCATCACTTCCAGCTGATCGCCAGCGAGGTGGTGCCCGGGCTGGGTGCGGCGCTCGCCTCCCGCCCGCTCCGGGTGCTTTCGGCCGGGTGCTCATCCGGCGAGGAACCGTACTCCCTCGCGATCACGCTGCTGGAGGCGGGGCTCGAGCTCCGGGGCGTCCGCTGGGAGATCGAAGGCTGCGACGTGAACCCGGCGCGCATCGCGCAGGCTCGCCAGGCGGTGTACGAGGGCGGAGCGCTGCGGGCCTGCGACCCGGCCGCCAGGCAGCGATACTTCAGCGAGGTGGAGGGACGATTTCGCCTCAAGGACCGCTACCGCCGCGGGGTGAGGTTTTTCGAGGCGAACCTGGTCGGCCAGGCGCCCTGGCTGGGCGAGGGGACCTACGACGCCATCCTCTGCCGGAACATGCTGATCTACATGAGCGACGCCGCGTTCAGGCTTCTGATCGAGCGCTTCGCCCGGTGGCTGGCCCCGGGCGGGTACCTCATGCTGGGACACTCCGAGTCGCTGATAGACCGGGCGCCGGCGTTCGAGGCCGTCAACCTGGCTGGCTCGATCGTCTATCGGCGGACCGGGCCCGCGCCATGACCCGGCTCCTCGTGGTGGACGACTCGCCGTTCGTCCGAAAGGCGCTGCGCCGCGCGCTGGAAGCCCATCCGGAGATCGAGATCGCCGGCGAGGCGGCGAGCGGCGGGGAGGCCCTCGATCTGGTGGCCAGCCTGGCGCCTGACGTGGTGACCCTCGACATCGCCATGCCGGGAGTGGACGGGCTGGAGACCCTGCGCCGGCTTCTGGAGCGGCACCCTGGGCTTCCGGTCATCATGCTCTCGGCCCACACCCGGAAGGGTGCCGCCGCGGCCCTCGAGGCTCTGGCCCTGGGGGCCGCGGATTTCATTGACAAGACCACGCTCAACCTGATGGACGTCTATCGGCGGGGCCGGGAGCTGGCCGACCGTATCGCGGCCGTGGGGTCGCGGGCGGGGGGGGCCGGGCCCGCCGGGATCGGCCCCGGGCGGCGCGCCTTCCGCAACCCGCCGATCTCGCGCGGGCCGAACTCTGCGTCATCGGCGCCTCGACGGGTGGTCCGGCGGCGCTCCAGCGCCTGCTCGAGCGGCTGCCTGCCACGTTCCCCCTCCCGATCGCCCTGGTCCAGCACATGCCCCTGGGGTTCACCCGGCCCTTTGCCGAACGACTCGACGGGCTGTGCCGACTGGAGGTCCGGGAGGCGCAGGAAGGCGACGCGCTCCGGCCCGGTCGGGTCCTCGTGGCTCCGGCCGGCCGGCACCTCAAGGTGAGCCAGCGCCTGACCGCGCTGCTCTCCGAGGAACCGCGCCACGCCCGGCACATCCCGAGCGTGGACGTGCTCATGCTGTCCGCCGCGCGGGTGCGGCCGGGCCGGGTCCTGGGCATCCTGCTCACCGGCATGGGGGACGACGGGGCCGAGGGCCTCGGCGCCATCCGGGGGCAAGGCGGCATCACGCTCGCGGAGAGCGAGGCAAGCTGCGTGGTCTACGGCATGCCGCGCGCCGCCGTCGAGCGCGGTGCCGTGGCGCACGTGCTCTCCTTGGAGGAGATCGGGGAGGTGCTCCAGGGATTGGGAGACTGAGGGCGGGCGGGCCCGTGATCAGAGCAGCGTGCCCCTCAACAGCACCAGCCCCACGCTGAAGTAGATCACCAGCCCGGTCACGTCCACCAGCGTGGCGACGAACGGCGCCGAGGCGCTGGCCGGATCGAAGCCGAGCCGGCGGAGGATGAAGGGGAGCATCGAGCCCACCAGGGACCCGAAGAGCACGACCCCCACCAGCGCGAGCGCCACGGTGAGCGCGATCAGCCAGTGGTGAGGGCCGTAGTCGTACAGCCCCAACGCCTGCCAGAGGGCGATCCGGATGAACCCCACCGCCCCCAGGATGAGCCCGAGCGCGAGCCCGGCCGGAATCTCCCGCAGCGCCACCCGCCACCAGTCGCGCACCGACACCTCCCGAAGCGCGAGCGCCCGGATGATCAGCGAGGTGGCCTGTGAGCCCGAGTTCCCGCCGGAACTGATGATGAGCGGAATGAAGAGGGCGAGCACCACCGCCTGGCTGATCTCGTGCTCGAAGTAGCCCATGGCGCTGGCGGTCAGCATCTCCCCCAGAAAGAGCCCGCAGAGCCACCCGGCCCGCTTTCGCACCATGGCGAGGAGGCCGGTCTCCATGTACGGCTCCTCGATCGCCTGCATGCCGCCGAACTTCTGGACGTCCTCGGTCTGCTCGGAGATCAGGGCATCAATCACGTCGTCCACCGTCACGATGCCCAGCACGTGGCCGCCGTCGTCGAGCACGGGAATGGCAAGGAGGTTGTACTTGGAGATGAGGCGGGCCACCTCCTCGCGGTCGGTGAAGGGCCGGGTGGTGATCATCTTGCGCGTCTCGCCGATCTCGAGCACCGGCGTGTGGGACTCCGCCATGATCACTTCCCGGAGCGACACCACGTGCACCAGACGCTGCTTGTCGTCCAGCACGTAAATCGCGTAGACCGTTTCCTTGGCGCTCCCCACCTCGGCGATGTGCTTGCGGACCTGGAGCGCGGTCCAGGTGGATGGTACCGCGAGAAACTCCGTCGTCATGAGACCGCCCGCGCTCTGCGGCGGGTAGCTCATGAGCATGCGCAGCTGGTCGCGAGTCGGAGCGTCGAGTACGTGGAGCAGCCGGGCCCGGTCCGCCTCCTTGAGAGCCCGGAAGAGCCGGACCTGCTGGTCCGCGGACATGGCCTGGATGAGCGGAATCGCGACCTCGTCCGGCAGCCGCTCCACCAGCTCGTCCCGCCGCTCCAGCATCGGTTCGTCGAAGACCTGCACCGCCAGATGGAACGGCAGGGCCGCGGCCACCCGGGCGGCCGCGTCGGCCGGCAACTCGTTCAAGGCTTCGGCGATGTCGGCGGGAAGCAGGTCCTCGCAGGCGGCCACGAAGTCCTCGGGGTCGCCGGCCAGGAGATAGAGGAACTCGGCGGGAGGCGCCTCGGGACGGGTAGGCATGAGCGGGGGCCTCGGTCAGTTCGGTTGCCGTTGGACACCGCGGCCGCCGGAGGGCGGTCAACCGAGCGCAGGAACCGGCGAGCGGCGAGCGGTGAACCGGACGGGCCGGCCAGGGGTGCCACACCGCCTCGACCGCTCCCTGCCAGCCGCTTCAGCGCGTCCCGCCCGCCTCCCGCCTGATCCAGCCGAGGTAGGCCTCGCTCGCCAGGCTGATCGGCACCGCGACGATCTCCGGGACCTCGTAGGGATGCAGGGCACGAATCCGATCCGCCAGCGCGTCGAAGCGATCGGCCGTCGTCTTGAAGTGACAGTACCACTCGCTGGCGTGATCCACCCGGCCCTGCCAGCGGAAGGTGCTCCGGATCGGCCCGTGCACCTGGGCGCAGGCGGCAAGCCGCTCGCTGACCGCCGTCTCAGCCAGGGTGGCGGCGAGGGTCTCCGACGGGGTGGTGACGGTGACGACGATGCAGTCGCTCACGACGGAATCGTGGTCTCGTCACCGGTCTTCCCGTCGCGGATCGGCACGATCGCGGTCCGCCAGCCGCTCTTGAACGTCACCACCAGCCGGTGGCCGAGCGGGTCCGCGCTCAGCTCCACGATATCGGCCCCGAACCTGGCCCGGGCGTAGTTCATCGCGATCTCGGCTTGCTTGGCCGGGCCCGAGTTGTAGGGGCGCGCGAACTCCCGGCCGATCGCCACCGCGATCGCCTGCTCGCGCCCGTAGCGGGCGAACTGGTCGGCCGGGATGAGCCCGCGCTGGTCGCCGAGCCGCGGCTCGAAGCGATAATCCCGGCAGGCGGGGAGGATCAGCAGCAGGGCGAGGAAGAAGCGAGAAAAAAGGGCGCGCATGGCTCGCGAAGGCTCGAGGCCGGTCGAAGCTAGTAGATTCCAGGCTCCATGCGCAACCCGATCGGCGTTCTGCTCGCGGCCGCGCTCCTCGCCCCGTCAGGCCCTCTGCCGGCGCAGGCGTCGGCCCCCGGGAGTCCGCTCCAGCCGGTCACCCGTTCCCCCTCGGCGATTCCCTGGTGGGCCGGGGCCATCACCGCCGGGGTCATCGCGGCCTCGAGCCTCCTGGACCAGCCGGTCAGGGACGCCGTCCAGCAGGCCCGGAGCTCCGCCACCGACGACCTGGCCCGGGTGGCCCGGCGCTTCGGCCAGCCCGAGATCTACGCCCCCGCCGCCCTCGGTACCATCGCAGTCGGACTCCTCACCGGCCGGCCCGAGGTCCGCCGGGCCGGAGAGCGGATCGCTGCCTCGCTTCTCCTGGCCGGCGCGGTCTCGAGTACCCTCAAGCTCGCCACCGGGCGGGACCGGCCTGACGCGGCGCGCGGCGCATGGGAGTTCGAGCCGTTCGCCGGCGGCCGGTCCTTCCCCTCCGGCCACGCCACTGTCGCCTTCGCCTTGGCGGCCTCGGCCAGCGACGAGATCGGGCGAACCCCGGTGACGGTGGCGCTCTACGGCGCGGCCACCCTCACGGCTTGGTCGCGGCTCAACGATAACAAGCACTGGCTGAGCGACGTGATCGCCGCAGCCGCCATCGGCACGAGCAGCGCCAGGCTGATGAACGGGCGGTGGAAGGTGTTCGGGATCGCGGGCCCGCGCTTCCTGCTGGGGCCGGGGCAGGCCCGGGTCTCCTGGGAGTTCTGATCGGGGCGGCGGCGCCTGGCCGAGAGAACCGGGTGGTGGGGCACCGGGCGGCGGGGCCCCCGCCTCCTCAGGTCCGGGCGCGGATCCGCCGATTCCTTAAGAAACACCAGGAGGCCGAACCAGCCGGCTCGGCCGCGGCAGGAGGACGGCTCCCCGCAGCACTGCCGGGCCGCAGTCCCACGGCATCGGTCGCGTCCGCCGGGCGGCGGGCCGCCGGATCCCGGAGACTCTCACGGCTCGCCGGGCGGGCGCCGCCGGCGACCTGGAGAGCGGGAAGTCGAAGCGTCCCGGCCCCGGCTCCTACCAAGGCGGAGGCGCTTCCGCGGCACCCGGCGAAGGCAGCATGAGCGATCTTAGCATCCGGAATTCCGCCCCTCTCCCGCTGGCCGGTTCCGGTCCGGCCGGAATTCGATCCAGCGGAGCACAGGCCAGGGCCAGGGCTCTCGTCGTGGACGACGATCCCGCCATGGTCCGCCTGCTCAGCGCCATCCTGGAGCGAGCCGGCTTCCAGCCCCTCGTGGCCTATGACGCGGTCCAGGGGTTCGCCTTGGCGGTGCGGGAGCGGCCCTGTCTTGTCCTTCTGGACCTGCACTTGCCGGGCGGCGGCGGGATCAGCCTGCTCGAGCGCTACCGAATGCTCAAGGGAACTCGGAACATTCCGGTGCTCATGGTGACGGCGGATCGGGCTCACGGGCTGGCCGAGGCGGCGCTTGCCAAGGGGGCCCAGGGATTCGTGCTCAAGCCGGTTGACCCGGCCGCGCTCGAGGCCATGGTGAGACCCTTCCTTCCGTCCGGGTAACGAGCGAAGATTGACCACTCGCCACGCGCCCCATGCCTCCATCGTTTGCCTCCCGCCTCGCTCCCCGCCACAAGGTCTGGTTCAACCTGGGCCGGGTTTTCTTGATGGGGCCCAACTATCTCCGCTTTCTCCAGGCCGTCAGCGAGACGGGGACCATTCGAGAGGCGGGCAAGGCCGTGGGCTGGAGCTACCGGACCTGCCTCAACCGGGTGCGGCGGATGGAGCGGGCGCTGGGCCGGCCCGTGCTGCTGACCACCCGGGGCGGGGCGGGCCACGGGGGGGCGCGCCTCACGCCCGAGATCGAGTGGCTGCTCGGAGTCTTCGCGCGCTACCGCGAGGAGATGCACCGGTTCTCCGAGCGGGCCTTCGCCCGCGCGCTCGGCCGGCGCGGCGCGCCGCCGGAGGGCGTCCGCCGTCCCCGAGCCTGAGCGCCGATAGGTAACATCTTGCATATCGAACGGGCGACCGGTACTTTGGGGGCCGGCTGCCGGGCCGGCCGGCGGCGATCCTCTCCCTGTGCTCCAGGAGCCGCCCATGAACCGCTGTCTGGTGCTCGCTGCGGCAGGCGCCGCGCTCGCTTTGCGGGCCGGTGCGCTCGCCGCCCCGCCGGCCGGCGCCGGCCCGCCGGCCCCCGCCGTCAAGCGCTCCGGCTACCTCCAGGCCCGCCAGACCTGGCAGCGGCGAGTGGGATATACCGCGTCGCTCAACCGGGCCCGCCTGACAGCATCGGGCACGCTCGGCACCGGGTTTAGCTGGCGCATCCAGGGCGAGTTCCGGACCGGCAACGTGGGCACCGGGCGGGCCAGCGTGTCGCTCCAGGATGCCTTCGTTCGCTGGCAGCGCGCGGGCCTCGGCCTCCAGGCTGGCCAGTTCAAGACCCCCTTCACCCGCGAGTTCGTCACCTCGCTGGCCGATGTAGAGTCGGCCGACCGGTCCACCGCAGTGGACTCCCTCGCCCCCAAGCGAGATATCGGTGTCATGGCCGATTACGCCTCCCCCCGCGCCACCCTTGCCGCCGGTCTGTTCAATGGCGAGGGCCAGAACGTCACCGCCAACCGCGACTCCACGGTCCTGGCCGTGGTGCGGGCGGTCCTGCGCCCCATTCCCGCCCTGGCGCTCGGCGCCAATGCGGCCCGTTACTTCGGGGACAGCACTCGCTACGGGGCCGACCTCAACTATGAAGGCTCCCGCCTTACCCTGCGCGCGGAGTACGTGGCGCAGGCGCGCGACAGCCTGGGCGGCCCTCACGACAAGGGCTGGTTCGCGCTGGGCGCGGTGAAGCCCGCGCCGCGAGTTCAGCTCTTCGGGAAGTACGAATGGTTCGAGCGGCCGGCGGTGAGCGCCCAGCAGAAGAACCGGGCGTGGACCATGGGGGTCAATCTCTTCGCCGCGGCCAGCGCGGTGCGTCTCACGCTCGAATACCTCTCCCGCACGATCGGCGATCCGGGCCGGCGCACCGGACTCGTCCTCGCCCAGATTCAGGCCAGGTTCTGAAATGGAAACCGGCACGGTGGGGAGATCCCCGGTGCGGCGCGCGGCGCGCGGGCTGGTCGGCCTCCTCGCGCTCGGACTGTCGGCCGCGGGCCCGCTCGGCGCCCAGGCGCCGCGCGATGTCATTCTGGCCACGACCACTTCGACCCAGGACACCGGTCTGCTCGATTCGCTGGTACCGGGCTTCGAGCGGGAGTGCGGCTGCCGGGTGAAGGTCGTGGCCGTGGGCACCGGCCAGGCGCTCGCGCTCGGAGCCCGGGGCGAGGCCGACGTGGTCCTGGTGCACGCCCCCGAGCTCGAGCGGCGCTATGTGGCCCAGGGCGTCTTCCAACACCGCCGGCTGGTCATGTCGAACGATTTCGTGCTGGTGGGCCCACCCGAGGACCCGGTCGGGCTGCGCCAGGCGGCGTCCCTCAACGATGCCATGCGCCGTGTCGCGGCCGGCCGGGCGGTGTTCGTCTCCAGAGGCGACAGCTCCGGGACCCACCTGCTCGAGCTCCGGCTCTGGCGCATGGCCGGCCTCGCCCCCGCGGGCCCCTGGTACCTGCAGTCGGGGCAGGGGATGGGAGCCACCCTCCGGATCGCTTCCGAGAAGAGGGGCTATACCTTGAGCGACCGGGGGACCTTCCTCGCCTTGCGAGCCTCGATCCGCCTGGGAATCCTCTTCGAAGGGGCACCCGAACTTCTCAACCTCTATCACGTGATGGAAGTGAACCCCTCGCTTCACCCGCGGCTCAACGTGCAGGGGGGGCACGCGTTCGCCGAATACCTGGTCTCTCCAGCCGTCCAGCAGCGCATCGCCACCTTCGGCGTCGCCCGGTTCGGGCAGCCCCTCTTCACCCCCCGGGCGGGCCAGCCGGAGCCGGAGTGAGTCGGCGCCAGTGGACCTGATCGCTCAAGGGTTGCGGCATGCGTTCGGGCTGATTCTGCGGGGCGACCCGCAGGTCATGGAGATCATGTGGCTCTCGCTCCGGGTCTCGGGGTTCGCGACGCTGCTGGCCCTGCTCGCCGGCGTGCCGCTGGGCCTCGGGCTCGGTCTGACCCGGTTTCCCGGCCGCCGGCTGCTCCTGGCCGCGGTGAACACGGGGATGGGCCTCCCCCCGGTGGCCGTGGGCCTGCTGGTGAGCGTGGTGCTCTGGCGGAGCGGGCCGCTCGGGGTGCTCGAGCTGATCTATACCCCGGCGGCGATCGTTCTCGCCCAGTTCATCATCGCGCTCCCCGTCGTGGCCGGGCTCACGGCCGCTGCCATCCAGCAGCTCGATCCCCGCCTCCGGCTGCAGCTCCTCGGGCTCGGGGCCTCGCGGCTCCAGGCAGTGGTGCTCCTGCTTCGCGAAGCCCGGTACTCGGTGCTCGCCGCCGTGATGGCGGGCTTCGGGGCCGTGATCTCCGAGGTCGGGGCCTCGATGATGGTGGGCGGGAACATCCTGCACTACACCCGGACACTCACCACCGCCACGGTGCTCGAGACCAGCAAGGGAAACTTCGATCTGGCGATCGCGCTGAGCCTGCTGCTCCTCGCGATCACGTTCAGCATCACCATGGCGCTCACGGCGCTCCAGCAGCGCGGGGCCGACGCGTGAGCCAGGTGATCGAAGCATCGGGGCTCGAGGTCCGCTACGGCGAGCGGACCGTGGTCGCTCTGGACCGCTTCACGCTGGACCGGGGAGAGACGCTGGCGCTCCTCGGGCCCAACGGGGCGGGGAAGTCCACCCTGCTCCGGGTGCTGGCGCTGCTGGAGCGGCCCACCCGGGGAACCCTCAGCGTCCTGGGCGAGCCGGTGGGCGGCAGCGAGAAGCAGCGGCTCCGCCTCCGGCGGCGGATGGCGACCGTGTTTCAGGCGCCGTTGCTTCTCGACCTTTCCCTCTACGACAACGTCGCCCTGGGGCTCAGGCTCCGCGGCCTGAGCGAGGCATCGGTCCGGCCCCGCGTGACCCGCTGGCTCGAGCGGCTCGGCATCGCCCCGCTCGCGCGCCGGCCGGCCCGGACCCTCTCGGGGGGTGAGGCCCAGCGGGCGAGCCTGGCCCGGGCCCTGGTGCTCGACCCCGAGGCGCTGTTCCTCGACGAACCCTTCGCCTCGCTCGACCGCCACGGCCGCGAGGCCCTGGTGCTGGAGCTCGAGCCGATCTTGCGCGAGGCGGCGATCGCCACGGTGTTCGTCACCCACGACCGGCACGAGGCCCTGCTCCTGGCCGACCAGGCCGCGGTCATGCTCGCCGGCCGGGTGAGACAGCGCGACCGCGCCGCTTCGGTGTTTGCCCACCCTGCCGATCTGGGCGTGGCGCGGTTTCTCGGGGTTGAGAACCTGCTGCCGGGACGGCTGATTCACTGCGACGGCCGGCTCCGGGTGGAACTCGCGGGACAGGTGGTCGCGCTGCGGTTGCCGCCGGACCCGCCCGAGCGCCTGCTGCTCTGTCTCCGCGCCGAGGACGTCCACCTCGCGCCGGCCGGCGGGCCGGCAGAATCCGGTAGCGTCAGGATTCCGGCCCGCGTCGAGCGGGTTCTCCCCGCGGGCGTCCCCTATCGGGTGGAGCTGGACGCGGGGTTCCCGATCGTGGCACTCGCCGCGCGCCGGAACGTGGAACGTCTGGGGCTTGCCCGCGGGGTCGAGGTCCTGGCGAGCTTCGATCCGGCCGCGATCCATCCGATTCCGGCCCCGGAACCCCCCGCTGCCTCCGAGCATTAAGGAAAACGAAACGAACCCGCGGGCACCTCCGCCGGTGCGGCGTCCTCCCTCACGACAGGAGCAGCGCGATGCCAGGAAAACGCTCCGGGGCTGCGGCCCTCGCGGTGATGAGTCTGGTCTTCACCGCGGTGGCCGCTCAGGCCCAGTCTGACAAGATCCTGATCAACACCGACCGGCAAGGTGTGGCGACCCAGGGCTACGACCCCGTGGCGTTCTTCGTCGAGGGGAAGCCGCTGAAGGGGGATCCGCGCTACCGGCTTTCCTATCGCGGTGGCATCTATCACTTCGCCACGGAGGATCACCTCGAGGCCTTCCGGCAGGATCCCGCCAGGTACGAACCGCAATTCGGCGGGTACTGCGCCTGGGCCGTGTCGCGGGGCTATACCGCGCCGATCGAGATCGAGACCGGCCAGGTCTTGGACGGGCGGCTCGTCTTCAACTACAACCGCGAGGTGCAGCGCCGTTTCAATCAGGACGCGCCCAGGAACCTGGCGCGGGCGGACGGGAACTGGCCGGGACTGATCGAAAAGGAGGGGAAGGCGTCTCGGTAGGCGGGGAACCGCAACGGCAGGCGCCGTCCTGCCGGCTGCTCGTTGCGCCGTGCGGCGTTCGGGGTCCTCTTGCCCCCGGGGCCCGGGGCCGCGGTTCGCAGTGCTGCGAGCCGCGGCCTTCCCTTGCCTTGGCCCGCCAGTCCGGCTAACCTCCCGCCCCTACCTCGTGGAGCAGGCAGGCCATGGGTGGCTTTGTTTCGGCACCCCGCCCCGTCAACGAGCCGGTCCTGGCGTATGCCCCCTGTTCGCCGGAGCGCTCGGCCCTGAAGGCGGAGCTGGAGCGGCAGGCCGGCGATACGATCGAGATCCCGATCATCGTGGGCGGCCGGGAGATCCGGACCGGCAAGACGGTGAACGTGGTGAGCCCTCACGACCACCGGCGGATCCTCGCGCGTGCCCATCAGGGGGATCGGGCCGTGGTCGAGGCAGCGGTGGAGGCGGCCCGCGAGGCGTGGCGGGACTGGTCGGCGATGCGGTTCGAAGATCGGGCCGCGGTGTTCCTCCGCGCGGCGGATCTGCTCGCCGGCCCGTGGCGGGCCCGGCTCAATGCCGCGACGATGCTGGGCCAGAGCAAGACCGTCTTCCAGGCCGAGATCGACAGCGCGTGCGAGCTGATCGACTTCCTCCGGTTCAACGTGCACTTCGCGCAGCGGGTCTACCAGGAGCAACCCGAGTCGGCGCCGGGCGCGTGGAATCGGACGGACCACCGGCCGCTCGAGGGCTTCGTCTACGCGATCACGCCGTTCAATTTCACGGCGATCGGCGGCAATCTTCCCACGGCGCCGGCCCTGATGGGCAACGTGGTGATCTGGAAGCCCGCCGCGACGGCGCTGCTCAGCAACTACCACTTCATGCGGCTGCTCGAGGCGGCGGGCCTTCCGCCGGGAGTGATCAATTTCGTTCCCGGCGACCCGCGCGAGGTGAGCGACCTGGTGCTCCACCAGCCGGATCTCGCCGGCATCCACTTCACCGGCTCCACCGCCGTGTTCCAGTCGCTCTGGAGGGCCGTGGCGGAGTACCTGCCCCACTACCGGAGCTATCCTCGCCTGGTGGGCGAGACCGGCGGCAAGGACTTTGTCCTGGCCCACCCGAGCGCCGACGTGGAGGCGCTGGCCGTGGCGCTGGTGCGCGGGGCCTACGAGTACCAGGGCCAGAAGTGCAGCGCCGCCTCCCGCGCCTACGTCCCGGCCAGTCTGTGGCCGGCACTCCGGGAGCGGCTCCTCGCGATGATTGCGGACATCAAGCAGGGTGACGTGCGCGATTTCCGCAACTTCATGAGCGCGGTGATTGACCGGCGGGCCTTCGACAAGATCCGGGGGTACATCGAGCAGGCCCGGAAGGATCCGGGGGTCGCGGTGCTGGCCGGCGGCGGGTGCCGCGACGAGGTGGGTTACTTTGTGGAGCCGACTCTGCTCCAGGTGCAGGATCCGAAGTACCGGACGATGTGCGAGGAGATTTTCGGCCCGGTCCTCACGCTGTACGTGTATCCCGACGCCGAGTGGCGCGAGACGCTCCGGCTGGTGGACGAGACCAGCCCGTACGCGCTCACCGGCGCTGTCTTCGCCCAGGACCGGCGAGCCCTGGTGGAGGCGGAGGAGGCGCTCCGGCACGCGGCGGGCAACTTCTACCTCAACGACAAGCCGACCGGGGCCGTGGTGGGCCAGCAACCCTTCGGCGGCGCTCGCGCGAGCGGCACCAACGACAAGGCGGGCTCGATGCTCAACCTGCTCCGCTGGGTCTCGCCCCGGAGCATCAAGGAGAACCTGAATCCGCCGCGGGACTACCGCTACCCCTTCATGGCGGCGGAGTAGGGGCACGGTGGCGCCGGGATGGGCGGGCGCCCGGTCCGCCCTACGCGCGCCGGTTCACCGGTGATCGCCCGCCGCTCGCCGGGCCGCGTTCCTCCGGGCCCTTGTACACCACGCCACCCTTCATCACGAACCGGACCCGTTCCAGCTCGGTGATGTCGGCAAGCGGGTCGCCGGCCACGGCGATGAGGTCGGCGTAGCGGCCGGGCCGCACCGTGCCCAGACTATCCTCGCGGTCCAGCAAGCGGGCCGCGACGGCGGTGGCCGACTGGATCGCCTGCATCGGGGTGAGGCCGTAGCGCACCAGGTAGGTCATCTCGCGGGCCTGGTTCTCGGTCCAGGGGTAGCCGCCCGCATCGGTCCCGTACGAGAGGAGCGGGCGGAAGCCGCGCCGGAGCGCCTCGGCCAGGTTCCGCCGCTGGATCTCGACCATCTGAGGCCAGATGCCACCGCGACCCTGGGCCACGTAGACCAGCACGTAGATCGTGGGACACCAGTACACGCCCTGGCGGATCGCGCGAGCCACGAGATCCGGGGTCATGCCGTCGCCGTGCTCGATGCTGTTGACCCCGGCCCGAAGCGCGGCGTCAATGCCGTCCCAGCCGATGGCGTGGGCCGCGACCTTGCGGCCGAGCCGGTGGGCTTCCTCCACGATGGCCAGCATCTCGGCGTCGGTATAGTTCACCAGGCTTCTGAGCCTGCCATCCGGAGCGATGTAGTAGCGGCGATCGGCGTAGAACTTGATCCAGTCCGCACCGTACTTCACTTGTTCCCGCACGGCGCGCCGCAGGTTTTCGGGGCCATCCACGACCTGCACCCCGTCCGGCAACTTGAGTTCCCAGGAGTATCCCGAGAGCGGATATGCGCCGGTGGGAGCGAGCGCCCGGGTGGAGACGAAGAGGCGGGGTCCGGGAATGATGCCGCGGTTGATCGCGGTTTTCACGTCCACGTCGGCGTACATCGCGCCCTCGGTCTCGAGGTCGCGCAGGGTGGTGAAGCCGTTGAGGAGAGCCGTCTTGACGGCCACCGTGGCGCGGATGGTCCGGTAGGGGATGGACTCCTTGAGAAGTTGCTCGTCGTAGTCCGCGGCGGTGACGTCGCCTTGGAGCAGGATGTGGACGTGGTTGTCAATCAGGCCGGGGAGTACGGTCATGGCCGAGAGGTCAATCGTGGTCGCCCCCGGCGCGGCGGCTGCCACCGCCTGCCAGGGCCCCACCTGGCGGATCACCCCACCTTCGATCAGAACGCCGGCATCCAGGGCCGGCTGGTCCGAGATCCCGTCAATGAGACGACCCGCCCGGATGAGCGTCGGCCCCGGGCCCGGGGGCGGTCCGGCAGCCTGGGCCGGGAGGGTCTCGGGCAGTGGGGCGAGCAAGAGCGCCGCCGCCAGAGCGGCGGACCAGAGGTCAGGCGGGGGAGGTCGCATGGAGCCCCAATGTGCCCCGTGCTGGAGCCGAGGGCAATAGCGCGCCGGCTGCCGCACCTGGCCTGCGCTCTGGCCGCCGCCGGGCTCGTCGGGGCTCGGCCCGCCGTGGCGCAGGCGCCGCTCTCCCTCCCGGTGCCGCGGTACCATCCCCTGCTCCTCGATTGCGCGGTTTACCGGCAGCAGGTCGAATCCGAGATCGAGCTCGCAAGCGGCCCCCATCGCTCCCGCGAGCGGGCCGGGCGCGACGGCCTGCTGCTGTTCCGGGCCACCCGAGCGGATTCGGCGATCCGACTCGAGGCCTGGTTCGACTCCCTCGCCGTCTGGCGCGAGGGGCAGGGGGGCCGGGTGGCACCCGAGACCGACGGGGTGATCGGCGGCCGCTTCCGGGGCACCCTCACGCCGCTCGGCGCCTATCGCGAGGAGGAGGCTCCGTTCGTGCCTGACGAGGTCTCCGCGGTGAGCGACGTGGCCAGCGCACTGGCAGAATTCTTCCCGCCGCTCGCCGCGGGTGGTCTCGGGGTGGGCGAGACGGCCGCCGCGGGCGCCGACTGGCGCATCACCCGGCTCCAGGACGGCGTGTACGGGGGGCGCCGCACCTGGCGGTACCGCCTGACCCGAACGGTCGAGGGCGGAGCCGCCGCCCTGCTCCCGGATTCGGCTCCGGTCGCGGCCCGGCGAACGGAAGAGGAAGAGGGCGTGTTCCAGTGGGACCCGGAGCGGGGGCCGGTGCGGTGGGAGCGGGACATCCGCGCCGCGGTCGAGCTGCCCGCGGGGGGTGGGGTACCGCGGAGCGTCCGGGCCGCGGTGCGCCAGCGGGTGGTCGTGGTTCGCGAACAGGCGGGAGGGGCGGGATGCGGGCCGGGGTGACCATCCGGGAATCGGGCTCGGCGCCGCAGGGCGCCCCGCAGGTCAGCCGGCGGGCTCCCCGACCGCCGGCGCGCCCTCGGGTTCCGAGAGCCAGCGGTAGACATAGGCCCCGTCGAGCGGGGGCTCCTCCAGCGCGCGGTCCACGATCCGGCGAAGCGGCGTGAGGGTGCACACCGGATCAGGGTTGGCCGCGTCGCCCGTGAGCGCGAACGCCTGACAGCGGCACCCCCCGAAGTCCACCGCCTTCCGGGGACAGGTCCGGCACGGCTCCTTCATCCAGGCGTCGCCTCGAAAGGCGTTGAAAATCGGCGAGTGCTCCCAGATCCAGGCGAGGTCGTGATCCCGCACGTTCACGAACTGGAGGTCAGCGATCTGGGTGGCGCCGTGACAGGGCAGCGCCTTCCCGTCCGGGGTCACCAGGATGTAGACGTTGCCCCAGCCGCCATAACAAGGCTTGGGGTAGGTCTCGTAGTAGTCCGGCAAGACGTAGATGATCTGCATCCGCCCCCGGTACTCGCGGATCGCGGCCTCGGCGATGGCCCGCGCCCGCTCCACCTGCTCCCGCGTCGGCAGCAGGGCCGCACGGTTCCGGAGCGCCCAGCCGTAGTACTGCGTGTTGGCGAGCTCGAGCCGGTCGGCCCCCAGCCGGGCGGCCATCGCGATGATCGCCTCCAGCCGGTCGAGGTTGGCCCGGTGCAGCACCACGTTCACCGTGAGGGGGAACCCCAGGTCGCGCACGATCGCCGCGGCCTCCTCCTTCTGCCGCACCGAACGGACGCCCGCGATTCTCTCGGCGGTGACAGGATCCACGTCCTGGAAGCTGATCTGGACGTGGTCGAGCCCCGCTGCCTTGAGCCGTTCCGCCCGCTGGCGGGTGAGGCCCAGCGCCGAAGTCACCAGGGTGCTGTACATCCCTTCCCGCCGGGCGTGCGCCACCAGCACCTGGAGATCCTTGCGGACCAGGGGTTCGCCCCCCGAGAGGCCGAGCTGGAGCACGCCCAGCTCCCGGGCCTGGCTCAACACCCGCTTCCAGTCCTCGGTGCTGATTTCCCCCTCGGCCCGAACCATCTCGAGCGGATTGGAGCAGTACGGGCAGTGGAGCGGGCACCGGTAGGTGAGCTCGGCGAGAAGCGTCGTCGGCAGTCCGGCCATGGAGACCTCCGCTACGCTCCGGGCTGCGGCGGGCTGCCTGACTCCGCCACCTGGACCAGGCCGCGATCCCGCATCCCCGCCAGGAACTCGACCACATCAGCCAGCACGTCCGCCTGGTACCGATCGCCCAGCACCTGGGCGATCTCCGCCACTGAACGGTTCCCGTCGCAGAGCTCGAGGATCGCCCGGGCCGTCTCGTTGATGAAGAGCGCCCCTTCGGGGTAGAGGATCACGGGCCGCTGCCGGACCCGGTCGTAATCGAGGCGTGCCACCCGCCAGAGGGCGGGGCGGGCCTCGGGCCCGAGCGCCACGGGGACCTCACTCGCGATAGGCATGATGAATCACGTCAATCATGGCCCACAACATGTCCAGCTTGAACTGGAGCGCCTCGAAGGCCATGCGCTGGGAGTCCACCGTGGTGCAGTGGGTCCGGACGATCTCCAGTCCGTGCCGCACGTCGCGCGGCGCCTGGACCAGCCGGCTCCGGAAGTACTCCAGGGCCTCGGGCGGAATCCAGGGATAGTGCTTCGGGAACGCCTCGATCCGCTGCTGGTGGATCCTGGGCGCGAACAGCTCGGTGAGCGAGGCCGCACAGGCCTGGACCCAGGGCCGGGTCCGGCAGAAGGTGAGGTACGACTCGCAGATGAGCCGCACCCCCGGCAGGACGTGGCGCTCGTCCTCCATCTCCTCGCGGGGGACGCCCAGCGCCACCCCGAGCCGGATCCAGAGCTCGATCCCCCCGGTCCCGGGCTCCGTCCCGTCGTGGTCTATGATCCGCTGGATCCAGAGCCGGCGGACCGCGGGGTCGGGACAGTTCATGAGAATGGCGGCGTCCTTGCGGGGCACCACCCGCTGGTAGGCGAGCCGGTTCGCCACCCAGCCCTGGAACTGCCGCCGGCTGAGCTTGCCCTGGTACATGAGCTGGTGGAATGGGTGCTCGCTGTAATAGGAGCCGTGGAAGCTCCGGAGCGCGGCCTCGAGCTCGTCCGGCGAAAGCGGCCGGTCAAGCGCCGGGATCGGCGGGCGGGGTGGCTGAGCCAGAACGGAAGGGGCGAGGGTCGCGGTCATCGGTGCCTCACGGCCAGCGCGCCAGCATCTGGCGCAGTTCGTCCCGGTGGCCCGTCTCGTCGGCGATGATGTCGTCGAGCTGCACCGCAAGCCCGTGCTCGCCCGCGGCCTCGGCCTGGGCCCGGCGCTGGAGATAGCGCGCGATGGTCTCCACCTCCGCCCGGAGCGCGGTCTCCAGCATCACCCTGGGGTCCCGGGTCACCACCACCGGAGCAGGCGCGGTCGCCGGATCGGCTCCGAGCGCGGCCAGCTTGTCGGCCAGGATCTGCGCGTGCGCCAGCTCTTCCGGGATCTCGTTGCCGAAAAAGGCCCGGAGCTCCTGGCGGTACGGCCCCTGAACCAGACTGGCGTACAGCCGGTACATGATGATCGCCTGGAACTCGCCCCGAAGGTCTTCGTTGAGCCCGTCAATCAGGGCCTTCGATGCATCGCCGCTCATGAGACGCTCATAGCTCGAAGCGCATCCCGTCCTCGCCGACCAGGAGCCCGGCCGAGGTCACCGCGCGCCGGGCCTCCGAATCCTCGAGGAGCATGGGATTCGAGTTGTTGATGTGAGTATAGACCCGGCGCGGCCGGCCGAGCCGGGCCAGAACGGCGAGGCTGCCGCCCGGGCCGGACACCGGAACGTGGTCCATCTGCCGCGCGGTTCGATCGCTGATCCCCAGCCGCACCAGCTCGTCGTCCTCCCAGAACGTTCCGTCGAACAGCACCAGGTCCGATGCCTCCAACCTCCCAGCCAGCCCGTCGTCGAACCCCCCGCATCCCGGAACGAACGCCAGCCGACCGCCCGTCCGGCGGTCTTCCACCAGGAGTCCCACCGTGTGCCCTGCCTGGCTCCGGCGGGCGAACCGCGGCGGGTCCCCCGGGACGGCGAAGGCCGTGACGACAAGCCCCGTGCCGCTCCCGTCGCGATACCGGACCTCGGTGGCGCGCTCCAGCTCCAGCGCCTCGGCGCGAACGGCGGCGAACGCCTCGGTCACCGGCAGGATCCGCGAGTCGAGGTTCAACACCTCGAGCACCGCCTGGGTTGCCCACACTTGGAGGGCACCGGCCTCCCTCAGCAACGCGATACCCAGGGTATGGTCCAGCTCGGCGTCGGTGGCGACCACACCCTCGACCGGCGTGTGGCGTACACCCGGCGGCTCCCGCGCCGGGAGCCGAGCCAGCTGCTCTCGCACGTCCGGCGAGGCGTTGAGCAGGAACCACCGCTCGCCGTCCGGGCTCACCGCGACCGACGACTGGGTCCGGGGACGTGCCCGCGTCGGATCACGCCGGGCCGTCCGGCACGGGGGGCACCAGCAATTCCATTGGGGGAACCCACCGCCTGCGGCGGTACCGAGCAGGATGACCTGCACTCCCTGAAACGATCAGGGGGCTCACTTTCGCGAGCCCCCCGGTGGATCTGCGCCGGAGCTTAGAGCGTCGCGACGTAGGCGGTCACTTCCATCGTGACGGCCACAATCTCGGCTTCGGGCTTGGTCCAGGTCATGTGTCCTCCGTGGTCGGTGGAAAGGTCTTGGGTGACAGTACCCAGCCGGGCCGGCTTCGAAGCCCGACGACACCGGTCAGGATGCATCCGCCGTGCCGGGGCCATTTCCACCACGATCGAGGTCGTAATACACTGGTTTACAAGCCGTTGCACGCTTCTCCCCTGACGCCCCCAAACCCGACTCGCCCTGGGTGGTTTCCCCCGCGTGGGTGTAATCACCCAGTGCCTCGGTCCCCGAGTCCTGCGGTCCCGGTTCCGAACTTTTTCAGCCTGTAGCGGAGCGCATCGCGGCTGATACCCAGCCGCTGGGCCGCCCGGGTCTGGTTGCCTCCCGCTTCCCGAAGCGCTCGTTCGAGGATGGCCCGTTCGAACTGCTCGAGGTCCATGCCCTCCGGGGGAAGTGGGATCTCGAGCCGGGGGTCGCTGCCGGCGGGAGCAGGGACGGCGTGCGGGGCGGCGTTCGAGGTGGGGCCGGGCGCGGCCCCGGCGGCCACAGGCGCGGTCAGGCCCGGCGGTAGAGCCGGGGGCGCGGGGGCCGTGAGCGAGAGGTGTTCCTCGTCCAGCGTGGGACCATTGCTCCAGAGCACCGCCCGCTCGATCACGTGGGAGAGCTCCCGTACGTTGCCCGGCCAGGGATAGGCGAGGAGAAGCTCCCGGGCCCGAGCGCCGATCCTGCGGACCTCCCGTCCGTACTTGGCGTTGAACTGCCGGAGGAATCGTTCCGCCAGGAGCAGCACGTCATCACCCCGCTCCCGGAGCGGCGGGAGGCGGAGCACGATGACGGCGATCCGGAAATACAGGTCCTTGCGGAACCGTTCGGCCTGGGCCTCGCGCTCGAGGTCGCGGTTCGTCGCCGCGAGGATCCGGACATCGATCTTGCGATCGCGGATGCCGCCCACCCGGCGGACGGTGCGGTCCTCGATGGCCCGGAGCAGTTTGCCCTGGAGCGACAGTTCGAGGTCGCCGATCTCGTCGAGGAACAGGAAGCCGCCCTCCGCGGCCTCGAAGAGCCCCAGCTTGGATTCCTTGGCGTCGGTGAAGGCGCCCCGCTCGTAGCCGAACAGCTCGGCTTCCATGAGCGTGGCCGGCAGGGCGGTGCAGTTCACCTCGATGAAGGGCTTGCCGCTCCGGGTGCCCGCTGCGTGGATCGTGCGGGCCACGAGGCTCTTGCCGGTGCCGGTCTCGCCGGTGATCAGGACCGGCGGGGTCTCGTCGAGCGCGGCGATCTGGCGCGCGCGCTCCATCACGGCCCGCATGGCTGGCGAGTCCCCGATCAGGTCGGGAAAGGGGGTGCCGCTTCCCGCCCGGCGGCGGTAGTAGGAGAGCTCCTGTTTGAGCTGCGAGGTCTCGCGGGCCCGGTCGGCGATCAGGCGCAGTTCCTCGAGATCCAGCGGCTTCTTCAGGTAGTCGAAGGCGCCGAGCTTGACCGCCTCCACGGCGCCCTCGATGGTCCCGTGCGCGGTCATCACGACGACGGCGGTGGCCGGATCGAACTCCCGGATCTTGCGGAGCAGCTCGATGCCGCTGGTCCCGGGGAGGCGGACGTCGGTGAACACCACGTCGGGCCGGAGCCTCTCCAGCACCTGGAGCGCCTCCTGCGCGTCGCCTGCCGTCTCCGCCTCGTATCCGGCTTCCTCGAGGAAGGCCTTGATGGCGCGCGCCAGGGTGCGCTCGTCGTCCACGATGAGAACGCTGCCGCTCATGCCGCCGATCCGCCGCTCGAGGGGGTGGTGGCGAGCGCCGCGGGGCGCTCCCAGGCCTCGGCGCTCGGGAGCCAGATGCGCACCGTGGTGCCCTGGCCCACGCGGCTCGCGATGCTGAGGCGACCCCGATTCTGTTCCACGAACCGCTTGGCGACCGCCAGCCCGAGGCCGGTCCCTTCGTCCCGGGTGGTGAAGAACGGGTCGGTGACCGAGGGCAGAATCTCCGGGGGGATGCCCTTGCCGGTGTCCGCCAGCTCGAGTATCACGCCGCGGACCCCGTCCTCGGCGCCGGCCATCGCCCGCACGGTGAGCCGCCCGCCGTCCGGCATGGCCTGAAGGCTGTTGGAGGCCACCTCGAGCAGCGCCTGCTCCACGTTCATCGGCTCGACCAGCACATCGGGCAAGTCGTCAGGCAACTCCACCACCAGCTCCACCCTCCGCTCCCGCAGCAACTCGCCCAGGGTGTCCCGCAGGCCGGCCACGAGGTCGGCCACCCGCTCGCGTACCGGCGTGAAGCGGGCAGGGCGCGAGAAGCTGAGCAGGTGGGCGATCCGGCGATCGAGCCGGTCTACCTGCTCCAGGATCGCGGCCAGGGCGTCGCGCGAGGCGGGGGAACCAGGATGCCGGAGCGCGAGCTGCGCCGAGGCGCGCAGGCTCGCCAGCGGGTTCCGCAGCCCGTGCGCCACCGCGGCCGCCATCTCCCCGATGGAAGCGAGCTTCTCCGATTGCACCAGTTGCGCCTGGGCCTCTTCCAGCTGGGCGATCTTCCCTTCGAGTTCGGCGTTCAGCCGCTGGAGGTCCGCCTGCGACTGCCGGAGGTTGGCGGTCATCTGGGCGAAGGCGCGGGCCAGGTCGGCGATCTCGTCCTCGCCCCGCGCGGCGATGGGATAGGTGAGATCGCCCGCCCCCACCCGGGCCATGGCCTGGCGGAGCTCGGTGATCGGGCGCGCGAGGCTCCGCCAGATGAGCCAGGCGGCGCCCATCCCCACCCCCACCGCGAGCAGCGTGATCGCGATCAGGATCCGGCCCTCGAGCTCGATGATCTCCTCCACCCGGGCCAGCGCGCGGTTCACGCTGAACTCCCGGGCCCGGCGGTAGATCTCGTGGTTGAGCTCGGTCAGGGCGGGGAGCAGGCGCCCCTTGAGCTCGCGCCGCGCGAGGCGGTAGGCGGCCTCCCGCTGCCCCGTCCCGTAGAGCGCGAAGACGCTGTCCGCCACCAGCTTCATCTGCTCCTGGATCCACTGCACCCCGCGCGCCAGCTCTTGCTCGTCAGGCCGCAGCTCGTAGGTCCAGCGGTCCATCCAGTAGGCCACCACCTCGCCCGCCATGTCGTACTCCTGGCGGGCCTGAGGCTCGAGCCCGCTCAGGTAGCGCCACACCGCCTCGCTCTGATTGAACATGGCGGTCTCGACCTCGGCGTAGGTCCGCGTCCGGGTGAGCCCGGCCCGGAGGGATTCCAGGGCCTCGCGCGCCTGGCTGTTGCTCCGATACACCTCCACCGCGAGGAGTATCGCCGGGAGGACCATGAGGGCGAACCCGAGCAGCAACTTGCGCTGGACGGTCATGCCGGAATCAAATACCGGATGCGCAGTCCCGGGGCAAGGCCGGCTGGGGTCAGGCGATCTCCGGCCCCGGGGACCGCTTTCCCACCTCCCCTCGCTCCACCTAGTGGGTCCCGCCGCCGCCCGCCGTGCGGCCGGTGCGGAAGAGGAGCAGGAGCGGAAGCGAGGCGACCAGCGAGAGGCCCATCACCAGGAAGACTTTCTCGAAGGCCACCACGCTCGCCTGGCGGTGGAGGACCGCCTCGAGCAGCGCGGAGGTCTTGAGCCGGACCTCGGCGGGCGAGCCGCCGAACCGGCCGAGCTGGTGCGCCGCCGCCTCCAGCCAGGCGCGCACCGCCGGCTCGCTCGGCGCCAGGTGGGGGAGGAGCGCGGTGCGGCTCTGCTCGGTGAAGCGCGTGATGAGCGTTGCCGCGACGGCGATGCCGAAGCTCCCGCCGAGTTGCCGCGAGAGATTGAACAGTCCGGTGCCCTGGGCGTACTGGGCGGGATGGAGACTGGCCACGGTGAGCTGGCTGAGCGGCACGAAGATGACGCCGAGCCCCACCCCGCGGAGGATCATCGGCCAGAGGAGGTCGCGCTTCCCGATGTCCAGGGTGAAATGGTAATGCATCCACATCGAGGCCATGAAGAGCCCCGCGCCGGCCACGACCAGGGCGCGCCCGTCCGCCCGGTGGCCCTGGCGGCCTACCACCGCCATGGTGGCCGCCGAGGCGAGCGCGCCCGGCAGGATCACCTTGCCGGTGTCCCAGGCACCGTAGCCGAGCAGGGTCTGCAGGAACACCGGGAGCGCGAAGACGCTGGCGTAGAGCCCGAAGCCCAGGGTGAGCCCGAACGTGACCCCGGCGGTGAGCTGGCGGTTGCGCAGGATCCGGAGGTCCACCACAGGATGCGGTGCCCGGAGCTCCCGCCAGACGAACGCCACCAGCGCCACGGCCGCCACCGCGGCTTCGACCCGAATCTCCCGGGCCTCGAACCAGTCCCTGGACTCACCGCGCTCGAGCAGGATCTGGAGCGCCCCGACCCCGGCGATGAGGAGCGCGAGCCCGAGCCAGTCAACCTGCCCAGCCGGAGTTCGCCGGTGCTCCGGCTCGGGCACGTAACGCCAGGTCAGGAGGGCCGCGAGCACGCCCAGCGGAAGGTTGATGTAGAAGATCCAGGGCCAGGAATAGTTGTCGGTGATCCATCCGCCCAGGGTCGGGCCCAGAGTGGGCCCCACCATGACCCCCATGCCGAAGATCGCCATCGCGGTGCCCCGCTCGGCCAGAGGGAAGACGTCGAAGAGGATGGCCTGGGCGGTCGAGATGAGCGCCCCCCCACCGAGCCCCTGCAGCACCCGAGCCGCGACCAGCTCCTCGAGGGTGTGGGCGTTGCCGGCCAGGAAGGAAGCCGCGGTGAAGAGCACGATGGAGCCGGTGTAGTAGTTCCGGCGGCCGAAGCGCTCCGAGAGCCAGCTGGTGAGCGGGAGCACGATGACGTTGGCCACGATGTACCCGGTGCTCACCCAGGCGATCTCGTCGAGCGTGGCCCCCAGGTTCCCCATCATGTGGGGAATGGCCACGTTCACGATGCTGGTGTCCACCAGCTCCAACACGCTCGCCAGCACCACCGCGAAGGCGATGAGGTAGCGGTGCCGGTAGACCGCCGCGCGGTCGGGTGCGGCGGGGATCGGGAGCGCCAGCGAGGCCATCGGGGTTAGCGGGTCTCGATCTGGACCACGACCGACATCCCCGGACGCAGCGGGTGCGCGGGGTCGGCCCCGCCGTCCACCGCGATGCGCACCGGCACCCGCTGCACCACCTTGGTGAAGTTGCCGGTGGCGTTGTCGGGCGGCAGCAAGGCGAACCGCGCCCCGGTCGCCGGGCTCAGGCTCTCGACGTGGCCGGTGAAGCGCCGGCCCGGGTAGGCGTCCACCGTGAACTCCACCGGCTGGCCCACCGCGATGCCCGCGAGTTCGGTTTCCTTGAGGTTCGCGGTCACCCAGAGTTCGTGGTCCGGGATCAGGGTGAGCAGGGTCTGGCCCACCTGCACCAGCTCGCCCGGCTCCACGGCCCGGCGGCCCACCCACCCGCTCACCGGGGCGGTGAGGACCGTGTAGGCGAGCTGGAGCCGGGCGTTCTCGACCGCGGCCCGCGCCGCAGCCAGCCGGGCCTCCGCCGCACTCAC
>JBBIMQ010000004.1:0-21008 GCA_037444345.1 Gemmatimonadota bacterium
GCCGCCGCGGTCCGGCAGGCCGCCCCGCTCGAGGCGTTGCGCGAGGCGGCCCGCACCGAGCGCGATCCCCAGCGCCGCACAGCGGCCGCCCTCGCGCTCGCGGTGCTGGACGACGAGGCCGCCTACACCGTCATGCGCACCGACCCGATCTGGGCCGTGCGCGACCGCGTCAGCCGGATGCTCTCCGGCTGGAAGGACACCCCCGACGCAAGGCGACGCCGTCCTCGCGGTCGCCGCCGCGCTCGGCCTCCTCGCCCAGCCCCTCTTCCTCGCCTACTTCCTGGCCTACAACGGCTACATGCTCACCTTGATCGCGCTATCGGCGCGACAGGTGCGGCGCCGAGTGGCGGGCCATTTCGTCGAAGACCTCGACCTCATTGACCAGAGCGACTACACCAAGCCGCTCACCATGGTCGTCCCGGCCTTCAACGAAGAGGTGACCATCGTTGACAGCGTCACCAACCTGCTCCACTGCGACTACCCCCGCTTCGAGGTCGTGGTGGTCAACGACGGATCGTCCGATCGCACCCTGGAAGTGCTGAAACAGGCCTTCCGGCTCCGCCGGACCGACCTCCCCTACCGCGACGCTATCGGGACCGCCCGGGTGCGCGCCCTGTACGAGGCCACCATCCCGCTCCCGCCGAACGTGATGCAGATGGTGGTGATCGACAAGGAGAACGCCGGCAAGGCCGACGCCCTCAATGCCGGGATCAATGCCTCGACCTGCCCTTACTTCGTGAGCCTGGACGCGGATTCGATCCTCGACGAGCACGCGCTCAAGGAGCTGATGCGGATGATCCAGGAGGATCCCCGCATCGTCGCCGTCGGCGGCCAGGTCGCGATCGCCAACGGCTGCACCATTCGCGGCGGCAAGGTCATCAGCGTGGGGCTCCCGTCCCACCCCTGGGCCCGGTTCCAGATGGTGGAGTACCTCCGCTCCTTCACCACCGGTCGCACCGGGCTCGATCGCCTCGACTGCATTCTCATCCTGTCCGGCGTCTTCGCGGTGTTCGAGAAGGAGACCGTGATCCGGGCCGGCGGGTATCTCACGCCGCTGGTCCAGCACAAGATCGTCGAGGAATACGTGGGGCCGCGGGCGGGAACCGTGTGCGAGGACATGGAGATCGTGGTCCGGCTGCACCGATTCATCCGCGACAAGCTGCGCAACCGGCGCATCGCCTTCCTCCCCCACCCGGTCGCCTGGACCGAAGTCCCCGAGCGCCTCGAGTCGCTCCGCAAGCAGCGGGGCCGCTGGTACCGGGGTCTCCGCGAGTCCCTCTTCTACCACCGGGACATGCTGTTCCGGCGGAAGTACGGGCGGATCGGATGGTTCGCCCTGCCCACCTTCTGGGTCTTCGAGTACTACGGCCCGATCATCGAGGCGCTGGGCTACGGCTTCGTCGCCGCGTTTCTCCTCGCCGAATGGACCCTCGGCGTCAGCCTCCTCAACAAGCAGTACGCCGTGGCCTTCCTCTTGGCCTCGCTCGGCTGGGGCATGCTGGTGAACATCTTTGCCGTGCTGGTGGGCGCCTGGCGCTTCCGCTTCGGGCTCGCCGACCGGCTCCAGCGCGGCCTCCTCCCCTTCCACCGCCGCCGCGACGTGCTCATCCTGCTGGGATACGCCGTGCTGGAGAATTTCTTCTGGCGCTGGCTCACGCTCTACTGGCGACTGCGCGGACTGTGGGATGCCTGGCGCGGCAAGATCGGGTGGGAGAAGTTCGCCCGCCAGGGCTTCCAGAAACCGCCGGAGACCGCCCGTGCGGCGTGAAGGGACGCCGGTCCGGGTGCTTGTCGTGGATGACGACGACGCCACCCGCGTACTGCTGCGCGCCGTGCTCCTGGCCGCCGGACATCCCGCCCCGACCCTGGTGGGCAGCGCGAGCGAGGCCCTCGCCGCCGCCCCCGGACACGAGGCGATCCTGCTGGACCACCAGTTGCCCGACGGCAACGGGCTCGACCTGATCCAGCCGCTGCGGGGCGGGCCCGGGCACCCCGCGGTCATCCTGGTCACCGCGCACGGCGACGAATCGCTGGCCGCGGCGGCGCTCCGCCGGGGTGCGGAAGACTATCTCGTCAAGGACGGCTCGCTGCCCCACCTGCTGCCCCAGGTCCTGGAGCGGGTCCGGCGGCATCGCGCCCTCCGGGAAGCCCTGGCTGCCGCCGAGCGCGACCTGGTCCACGCCGAGCGGATGGCCGCGATCGGCCAGCTCAGCATCGCCCTCCACCACGAGATCAACAACCCCCTCCAGGCCGCGAGCGCCGAGGTCGAGCTCCTCCTCTCGGACCCGGCTCGTCTGACCAGCGACCAGCAGGCCGCCCTGCAGGTGGTCCGGGACGCGCTCGCCCGGATCGGAAGCACCCTCCAGCGCATCGGCACCCTCGGCCACGATCGGACGATCGAGTACCTGGACGGGGTCGCCATGATTGATCTCACCCACCGGACCCAGCCCCGGCCAGCGTACCAGGGGGAAGCCCTGCTCTACCTCCCCGACCATGACACCGCACGGGTGGTGGGTCTCCTGCTCCGTCACGCGGGTTTCACGGTGGAGCGGGTGAGCTCAGCCGGGGAGCTGGCGAGCCGCGTCGAGCGGCCGGGCGTGACCCTGGTGCTCGTGGCCGGGTCCAACGCGCCCGGCACCGAGCCCCTCGGCGGCTTCCACCCCGCGCCCGACCGGGAATACACCCTGGTGGCACTCGTGTTCGGAGACGGCGCGCCGGCCCGGCAGGCGGGCGCGGATCACGTGGTCACGCTCCCCTTCGACCCGGGTACGCTGGCGGAGGAGGTGCTGGCCGCGATGCGCCGCTAGGCGGGTGCCGCCGTGCCCGGACCTCGAACCACCACCGGCGCCTCGTGCCCGCCGCTCCGGCCACCCCGCCCGGGGCCCGCGAGACTCAGCCCTTCGGCACCACCCGGTGCTCCTGGGTGGTGATGTCTATCTCCTGCCGGGTGGCGAGCCGCGGCAGCGTGGTGTCAGGCTCCCGGGCCGGCGAGAACGCCGTCACGGTGTCCGGCGGCAACAGGTGCCGGATCGAATTGGCGTAATATTCCAGCAAGGGACGCTGGTCCGGCAGGATCACCAGGTCGCCCCCTTGCTCCAGCACGAGCCGCCGCATCCGGAGCATCCGCCAGGCCCGCTGCCAGACCTCCTCGATCGGAAGCTCCGCCCGGACGATCCGGGCGTTGAACTCGGCGAGCTGATCCCGGAGCTCGTCCAGCCGCTCGAGGAGCCGGACCCGGGGCACCACGCTGGTGCCGAAGGAGAGCAGCGCCGCCGCCGCGAGCGGCACCGGGGTCACCGGCACGATCCGCCCGATCCCCTCCATCGCGAGCTCGGCCAGCCGCTGCACATAGGGCAGCCGTTCCGGTCTGGGTAGCGCCAGCACGCCCGGCGGCTGAGCCGCCAGCCACCCCCGCACCGAGATCGGGGTTCCGAAGTTCACCGCCACCCGGCCGTACCGGCGGAGCTGCCCGGTCAAGAGCCGGAAAGCATTCCAGGCCAGATAATGCCCCACGTTCCAGGCCTGAGCCCAGCGGGATACCGGCCGCCCCCCCACGATCCGCTCCCGGATCAACGAGCGATCCTCCAGCACCCGGTCGTAATTGATCGCTACCGGCACGAGCCAGAGGTCGCGGCCGAAGGCCGGATCCTCCAGCGTCCGCACCAGATAGTCGAGCAACCCGATCTTGGGCGGCCGGAGGGCGCCGTCTCGGGTGAGCCCCCCTTCCAGGAAGATGCCCTGGGTGACCCCGTTGCGAGTGATGAGCTGGACGTACTTCTCCAGCACCGTGTGGTACAGCGGCTCGCGGTACTGCCGCCTGACGAAATAGCTCCCGAAGCTCTTGAAGATGTACTCCAGCGGCCATACCCTCGCCCACTCCCCCACCGCGTAACTGATGCTGACCACTCGGGCCAGCATGTACGCCACCACCACGTAATCGGCGTTGCTGCGGTGGTTCATGAGATACACCACCACGTCGCGCCGCGGGATCCGGTCCAGCGCCTCCCGCTCCCGGTACTCGATGGTCGCCTTGTAGAGCAGGTTGATCGTGAGCCGGGCGAGGTTGTACCCCAGCCTGTAATACGAAAGCACGTTGAAGAAGGGGACGATCTCGTCAATGTACTGGTTCACCCGAACCCGCACGAGGCTCTCCGCCTCCTGGTGCAGCCGGGCGTGCGCGCCGATCGCCTCGATTACCGCCGCGTCTCGGAGCAGCGCTTCCCGGATCCGCTCTCGCTGGACCAGTTTGTAGCGGTCAATCCGGGCCCGGAACTCGAACACGGCCCGCCGGGCCCAGCTCCGGAGACTCTGCCGCACGGCCCGCCGGGTGAGTGCGACCAGGCCAGCCGCAGCCCCGAGACCCGCCAGCCCGAGCACCAGCACCAGGCCATCAGCCATGATTGGCCCTTGCCGTCTTCTCGGCCTGGTACGCCATGGCTCTCAAACGGCTGATGCGCTGCCGGATCGGGGGATGGGTGGCGAGGAGGTCGGCGAGCGCACCGTCCCGGTCGGCAAACCGGGTGGGCTGGGGATCCACGATGCACAAATGCGCCGCTCCACGGCTGATCGTGCGGGTGGGCGCGGACGCGGCCGCGAGCCGCTCCAACGCAGAGGCCAGCGCGATCGGATTCCGGGTCAGCTGGGCTCCGGTGGCATCGGCCAGATACTCCCGCTTGCGGCTCACCCCCAGCGCGAGCAGCCGCGACAGCACGGGCGCCACGACCAGCGTGAGAACCCAGAGCATGAGCACCACCGGCGCCAGCGGGCTCCCGCCCTTGCCGCGCCGGCCCCCGCCGACCCGACCCCGGAGCATCCGGCCCAGCCCGTCGGAGAGGAGCGCGATGGCCCCCACCATCGCCGCGAGCAGCGTGAGCAGCCGGATGTCGAAATTCCGGATGTGGGCCATCTCGTGGGCCACCACACCCTGCAACTCGTCCCGATCGAGGAGCCGGAGCAGGCCCCGCGTCACCGCGAGGCTCGCCCCGGCCGGGGCAAGCCCGGTGGCAAAGGCGTTGGGGTCGTCGTCCGGCACCACCCAGATCCGGGGCCGCGGGAGCCCCGCCGCGATGGCCATCTCTTCCACCACGTTGACCAGCCGCCGCTCGGCGTCATCGGCGGGCTCGATCACCTCCCGGGCCCCGGTGGCCCAGAGCACGCGGTCCGGCCCCTTCTTCCAGGAATACCAGCAGATCCCCGCCGCAACGAGAGTGGCGGCGAGTCCGATCAGGGGAACGGTGTGGCGGTACCCGCCAGGGGCCGCGTCCCGGGTGAGCAGGTAGAGGCCGAGGTCTCCCCCGAACCCGACCCAGGCGAAAAACAGGAGGAAGCCAATCACGAGCCAGAACGATCGGCGCCGGTTGGCCTCCTGCTGGGAGAACAGATCGTCCCGGCTCACACCGGAGGTTTGTTCGGCGACAGGTCCACCCGCGGCACGGCTCGCTCGGCGGCGTCCTCGATCTCCCACAGCTCCGCCGGCTCCGCCCGGGCCAGCCCGGCCAGCAGGTTCCAGGGGAACTGCATCTGCCGGGTGTTGTACTCGGTCGCCTTGTCATTGTAGAGCTGCCGGGCGAATCCGATCCGGTTCTCCGTGCTGGTCAGCTCCTCCTGGAGCTGCTGGATGTTGGCCGTGGCACGGAGTTGAGGATAATTCTCCCTTAGGGCGAACAGCCGTCCCAGCGCCTGGCTCAGCTCGCCTTCCGCCCGGGCCACGGCGCGTACCCCCTGGGCGGCGACCGCCCGGTTCCGGGCGGCGATCACGGCTTCGAGCGTGCCGCGCTCGAAGTCCATGGCTCCCTTGACCGCGTTCACCAGGTTCGGCACCAGGTCGTGGCGCCGCTTGAGCTGCACGTCAATCTGCTTCCAGGCGTTCACCACGTCGTTCTTGAGCGCGATGAGCTTGTTGTACGCCCCGATGGCCCACCCGACCACGACGACGAGGACCACAAGTACGACGAATCCCATGGCGATGTCCGGGGAAGAGGTGAGAGAGCGAGGCTCCGGCCCGGGGCACTCCCCAGGCCGGCGCCCGATGCTCGGGCGGGGCGGGGGCTCTCGCGCCCCCTCCGCGCACCGGCTGCCCGGCTACCCTACGATTGGGTCACTTCGGCCTCCGCCATCGCTCGGCGGAAGGCCTCCGCAATGGCCTCCTCGTCCTGCTCGAACCAGGGGTGGCGCTCGTCCAACAGCAGCTCCGCCCCGGGCCCGAGTGCCACCCGCCGGCACAGCCGGGTCCGGCCGTTCCGGGGCGGCCCCTCGGGACCGGTCCAGGCCTGAAGCGCCCGCCCCACCTTCCCCCGCGGCGAGCCTTCCGGAACCCGGAGCGGTAGCTGCTCCGGGGGCGGCAACCGTCCCGCCAGGGCCGCCGCCACTCTCCGCTCCACCACATCCCCGGGAAGGCCGGCCAGATCTCGGCCTAGCTGCTCCAGGGAAGCGCCCTCCATCTGCTGCAGCTTGATCGCGAGCACCTGGAGCAGGTGCCGGTAGCCATAGGTGGCCGCGGTGCCGCGGCCCTCGGGCGGACTCACCAGCTTGCGCGTGACATAGAACCGGATGGTCCGCTCGCTGGGCCGCGCGCTCGCCGCCGCGTTCACCGGATAGACTTGCGAGGCGTCGAGGATCGCGCCAGCCAGCGCCGCGAGGTCGCGCAGGCTCCAGGGCGCCAGCGCCGTATAGAGGCGAAGCGTCGAGAGCGCGTCGGCAGGGGCGGGGGCGGACACGGGCCTCGAATGCGCCGAAATGGGGACAGGATCCGGGGGAGGCAAGTATGCCCCCGAACCCGGGCCCCGGCAAGGGTGGGCTCGCGCGCCGATTGGCCACCTCCCGCGCTCGTCCGGTCACGCCCCATCGCCCCGGCCGCGGTAGCTTGGCATCATGCCACGAGGAGCAACCCTGCTCGAACTCCTGCTCGCGCTCACCCTGCTCGCCGCCGTGCTCGCCATCACGCTCCCGGCGGCGCGCGACAGCCGCGACCGCCTGCTGGCCCGCCACTGGGCCGCCACCGTGGTCGCCGCCCACAGCCGGGCGCGCCACACCGCCCTCGCCGAGCAACGCGTGGCCCTCCTCACCGTGAGCGCCGACTCCCTCGTGCTCCGCGCCGTGGTCGCCCCCGGCGACACCCAGACCCGCTGGCGCACCGGCGGCCCGCTGCTCGACGGCGTCACCCTCACCGGCGGACCGCGGACCATTGCCTTCGCCCCGAGCGGGGTCGCCTTCGGCCTGGCCAACGCCACCTACACCCTCCGGCGCGGCTCGGCGCTGAAACAGGTGATCGTCTCGCGCTATGGCCGGGTCCGTGTGCCGTGAGGCGGCACCCCCGTGCGCCGCTACGTCCCTTCCGCCGAGCCCAGCGGCTCCAACCCGTACTTGCGCACCTTGGCGAGCAAGGTCGAGCGCGCGATGCCGAGAAGGTGCGCCGCGCGGCGCTTGTTCCCCCGCGTGAAATCGAGCGTGCGCGCAATGTGGCGCCGCTCCACGGCGTCGAGCGGCTCTGGCTGCACCGCCTCGCCGGGAGCCAGCGCCTCGCGGAGCAGGGTCTGGTCCAGTCCGGGCAGGTTGAGGTCAATGACCGCCAGCTCGAGCCCCGGGACAGCCAGGGCACGCGCCGCCTCGGCGGGGCTTGCGGCGGGCACCGGCACGAACCCGGCCGCCTTGAAAATTTGGCTCAGTTGCTCCCGCCGGGCCGGCTGCAGGTGCAACACCAGCACGTGAGAGGATGGCATAGGTGACTTCCCGTATTCGAGGGCGGCTGAATCTCGGTTCCGGTCCGAAGATCGGACACCCACCCGGTGGAGACGATGGGCCGGAGACCAGCCACACCGGTCCGGCGCCGCTACCCCCCGCTCTCCCGTTCGCCCAGGCGCCACCCGACAGGGTCCCGAACCCGGCGCCGCTCGGCCCCGGATCCCAGGTCACGGGACGGTTTCTCGTGTCCGACGTCCAGGCCCGGGGCGGAGAGTTCCCTCACACCATCCTCTTGCTCACTCGGGCCGGCGAGCGCATCGCCACCGCGCCGTTCTGGGAGGCCGAGCGCCACCGGATCGAGGGCGTAGCCCGGGGCGACGTCGTGGAGGTGGCAGGCAGCGTCGGGCTTTATCGGGGCCGGCCCCAGCTCCAGGTGGATTCGCTGAGGCCTCTCCTCCCCGAGGCCATCGCGTGGGACGAACTCCTTCCCTCGGTTGGCCCGGTAACGGCATACTGGGAGTCGCTGGACCAGTGGCGTGCCGCCCTGACCGCCCCCCGGCTCGCGGCCGTCCTCGGGCTGTTCTACGACGATCCGAACTTCCGCGCGCGTTACCAGCGATGTCCAGCGAGCCTCGCGGGGCATCATGCCGCGCTCGGCGGGCTCCTCCTCCACACCGTCGAAGTCGCGGTTCTCACCCAGGAGCTGGCCCGGCTCTATCCGACAGCCGACCCTGAGCTGTTGCTGGCCGGCGCGCTGCTGCATGACATCGGAAAACTGGAGGCCTACCGCTGGGAGCGCGGTTTCGGGAGCACCGAGGCCGGGAGCGCCATCGGCCACGTGGTGCTGGGCGCGCTCCTGCTCGAGCGCAGGATCCGCGCGGCGCCGGCGCCACCGTGCACCGAAGCGGAGCTGCTCCTGCTCCAGCATCTCGTCCTCTCGCACCACGGCCGGCTCGAATTCGGCGCACCGGTCGTTCCCATGACGCTCGAGGCCGAGCTCCTGCACCATGCCGACCTGGCCAGCGCCCGGGGCGCCGCAATGGACGCGGCACTCCGGGAGCCGGCCAACTTCCCAGACGGCGCGCCGGTGAGCGCGCGGCCCCTCTGGCAATTGGATCACCGCAAGGTGTGGCGCGGGAAGAGCGACTGGGGGAGAGCGGCCGACCTCCGAATGCGCCTGGGGCGCCGAGGGCATCGGGGGGCGCCTGTTGCCGCCTCTCCGGTGCCCCCCGGCTCCGGACTGCGATGACGACCCCGCAGCAACCCAGGCCTCACCCAGGGAGCCTTTGAAGCCCGGATGCACCTCGGGCGGCGCCCAGCGGCCGGAGGGCCGGCCTGTTGAAGATCCGGCGGACCCCGAACGCGAAGCGGCCGCCGGACACGAGGCCCGGCGGCCGCTTACCGCGTGACCAGTCCGAGGGCGGGGCGTTTCGCCGCCGTTCTTCTCTCCACCGCCACCGGCGCTGATCGCCACCGGTTGAGGCGGGGAGGCCTCGGTACCCAATCCCCAGGCCGGATGGCCGTCCCACCTGGTTCGTCACCGCGAGCGCTGCGAGTCAGGATCGGGTCGCGGACCGACCTCTCGCACTGCACCCCGAGGCGCTAGATCGGGGCGGGTAAAGCGCGCGACTGGCTTCACCTGCCTGAGCCGGTGTGCCACCAGGATCGCGGATCCCCTGAGCCCTTGCCGACGTCGGAGATCTCCCCTGAATTCCCGCTCAGGCTCGCCAGCGTCCGCCGGTAGAACAACCGGTCCTACCACGTGTCGCGCCAGCGGTGATCACAAGATACGGTCGCCGCCGAAGCGCGCAAGCGCCTGTCTTTCTTCGGGTTAGGCGCGATCGCCGTGGAGGAGTGTGGATGCCTAACTGCCGTCGCCCGTTGGCGAATCCACTTGATCTCCACAACATGTGGAGATGTGGATTCGCGGTCGTCAACAATGGGTCACGGTTCCAGCCCCACCTCGATGTACCGGTAGCCGGCTTCCGCGTCCGGGCCCGCGAGCAGGCATCCGGCCCCACCCACGGCGAACCAGCCGCCGATCAGGGCCCGGGGCTGATCCAGCTCGCCCAGGATGGAGCCCAGCCAGCGCCGGATGTGCCGCACCTCGGGGGCCCGGCGCCCCAGCAGAGCCAGGAGCGCGCCCGATCCCGAGGTCGCTCGGAGGAAGTGGGCCAGCGCGTGCGCCCGCTGACTGAACTCGACCGCCTTCACGCCTGGCTCGTCGAAGAGCACCTTGCCCTCGAAGACATCCATGGGGGGAGCGTCGAGTCGGGGCCCGAGGTAGACGTACTGGCGGCCCCCTTCGACCTTGCGCTCGATCACCGCGGCGGCCGTCTCGCTGGTCAGCCGGGCGGCGTGGACCAGGTCGTCGTCGTGCAGGATGCCCACGGCCCTGGTCCACTCCAGCGCCGCCAGCGCGATGTCCATGGGGCACCCTACCGCGTCGTCGAAGGCGAGGATCCGCGGCGCCTCCCCAGCCCGCAGCACAAAGTGCGCGAGCGCTTCGGCCCGATCGGCGAAGGTACGGACGGTGAGCGTCTGCGGGGAGCTCATGGGAGCAATATAGTCGGGTTTGCGCGGCGGGCGGGACAGCACCGGGCGGTCCTCGGGGGCCGACCGGCCCCGCCCCGTTCCCGCCGTCCCGACTACGGCACGAGCTCGCTCTTCGGCTCCACCTTGACGATCCACAGCCCCGAGTTCATGTCGGGCACGAAAATGTGGCCGTCCCGATAGATGGCGCCCCATGCGTTGGGAGCGTTAGGCGTGAAACCCTGTTTGTCACCCGTGGCCACGTGGGCGATCTCCCGGCCCTGTCTCAGGAGATCGCCCCGGAGCTCCCCGGAGATGTCGAGCACGCGGAGCCCCCCCTGGTAGTCGCCCAGATACAGGGTATCGCCGGCCACCCAAAGATTGTGGGTGCCTCCATCCGGGGGTTCGTACCAGGCCACGATCCGAGGCCGGGTGAGGTCCGACACATCCACCACGTGGAGCCGGCCGTAGGCTCGCCCGAAGCCCAGCACCCCGACGTAGAAGCCGGTCGCCTGCGGCCTGGCCGCGAAGACCTCGTCGCCCACGAAGACGTATTTCCCGTGCCGCCAGGCGGTGTGGGTGCCGCGGATGAACCCCGGTCCCCCGACCGCTTCCACGTCCCGATACAGCGCGTTGAGGTCGTACTTGAGCTGCGAGACGAGCTGGGGGTTCTCCGGACTCCCGCCCTTGATCCCGTTCCCCACGTCCAGGATCACCAGCCCGTCGTTCCAGTAGGACAGATAGGCCATCCCGTCGCGCACGTCCACGTCATGCAGCATCCGGCCGGCCGGCGACCGCGGCGTCTCCCACCGCGCGACCTGCCTGGGGTGGTAGGGATCGCGGATGTCAATCACCCGCAGCGACCCGGTCGCGTCGTCGGTGAGGTAGACATGGCCCTGATAGACATAGGTCGAGTGCACGCCCCCTGAGACGGTCTCGGTGAAATCCGCGATGGGCTTGGGGTGCGCCGGGTCTTCGAACGAGAGGACCACGATCCCGTTCTTCCGGGACGAGGCCCCCTCGCGGGTCAGCACCCCGAACTTCCCGTCCTCGGTGGTCATGAGGTCGTTGATCGTGCGCGCGTCCACCACGACCGAATCGGTGATGAAGGGCTTTGCGGGATCGTGCAGATCGATCGCGTACACCCGATCCCCGACCGTGGTCAGGTAACCGTGCTTGCCGTCGGGATGCAGCCAGAACTCGGCCGCGGTCAGCTTGATCGGCAGCCGCCCGACCAGCGTGACGGGCCGCCTGACGTCGCGCGGCCGTACCTCCACCACCGCCTCTGCCACCTTCCCGGCGAAGGTCGCGAACACCCGGTAGGTACCGGGAAGCTCGGCCACGAACTTCCCGTCCGGCTCGATCAAACCGTGACCCGGACTCATGGTCCACTCGGGGACGGCGTCGGTCACCGGGCGGGCCCCGGCCCTGGCCGTGAACCGAAATTCCACCACGTCGCCGGTCCGCACCGCGGCCGCACTCGGTTCCAGGCTCACCGTGGTGACCGGGTTAGGGACCACCGTGAGGGCCAGGGATGCGGCTGCCCGTCCCGCCCTGGCCGTGAGCGTCGCCCGGCCCGGGGCCCGCGCCGTGACCCGCCCATCCGGCGACACGCTGGCCACTCGGGGACGATCCGAACTCCAGGTCACCGGGTCATAGCGCCGGTCGTTGTTCGCGGCATACGGTGTCGCACTGAGGGCAAGCGACTGGCCCACGTAGAGCCGGGTCACCACCGGGGCCACCTCGACCCGCGCCGCGGGCGGCGGGAGAATGGTCACCCGGCCGATCGCGGGCACCGAGCGCCCACCACTCCTCGCCCGGAGCAACGCCGTCACCGCCAGGGTGCCGGTGGCACCGCCGGTCACCAGCCCGGTCGAGTCCACCGTGCCCTCGAAGAAGCCGCCGGAGGTGATCCAGGTGATCGTGACATCCGGGATCTCTCGCCCCGCCGAGTCGTAGGCCACAGCACGGAGCCGGAGCGTGTCGCCGACCAGAACGACCGCCTCGGCTGGCTGGACCAGCGCCTTCGCGATCGGGCTCGCAAGAGCGGGCCGCGGAGGCGGGGGTGGCGGCGGAGGGGTCTGCGGTTGCTGAACCGCGGCCAGCAGGGCGAGGGCTGCCAACATGGAGAAATCCTCGAAAAGGCAGAGAGAGAAGGACCGGCAAATATACCGCCTGTCGCCCGGGTTGCCTCGGGGCAGCGGCGGCACTAATTCAACGAATCCCTCGAACCCGGGTTTCACGACTCTCGTGCGCTACATCTGGACCGCCTGGCCCTCCCCGATCGGCCCCTTGCTCGTGGCGGAAGCGGACGGGCAACCGCTTGTGGTCGAGTTCCCCTTGCGCGCCAGCCGCATGCGGTGGGTGGATCGGCTCCGCGCCCGGCACCCGGAGGCCGCCATCGCGCTCGGCCCCTGCCAGGCCACCGTCGGCTGGCTGGAGGCCTATTTCCAGCGGCGCCCGCGTCCCTTCCCGTTCCCTGAGTACCTCTCCGAGCACCTCGACGTCTCCCCCGCCGAACTCTCGGTCTGGCGCCTGATCGCCGAGATCCCGCTGGGCCAGACTCGGAGCTACGACGATCTGGCGCGGCAAACCGGATTCCCCGCCCGTACCGTGGGTCAGCTCGTCGGCGCCAACCAGCTCGCCATTCTGATCCCGTGCCACCGGGTGGTCGGGAAGCGAGGGGGTCTGGTGGGCTACAGCGGCGGGCTGGACCGGAAGCGCTGGCTGCTGGACCACGAACTCAGAACCACCGGAGTCCGGCTGGACCCTTCTTGACAACCGCCCGCGCGGACCGGAGCTTATCGCCATGGCCCAGGCCGTTCGGGCGTCCTCCACGTACATGCCACGTTTTGCCGTGTCCGCCGGTCCCGGAGGCCGGCGGATTGTCTTGCCCCGGTCATCCCGGCCGGGGGTAATCCGGAGCCGGTGAGCTCCCAACATCAGAGGTAGAGGCAATGGCGAAGGGTACCGTGAAGTGGTTCAACGACGCGAAGGGATTCGGGTTCATCGCCCAGGAGGGCGGCAAGGACGTCTTCGTCCACCACACCGCCATCGTGATGGATGGCTTCCGCTCGCTCTCCGAGGGCGACTCGGTCGAGTTCGACATCGTGGAGGGGCCGAAGGGCCTCCAGGCGGCCAACGTCCGGAAGACCTAGCTCCCCGCGGTACCCCCGCATTCCGCGCCGCCCCGGCGTTCCCCCGGGGCGGCCCGCTTTTGGCAGCATGCCCCGGTGGACCTCGCCGTGGAGATTGCTGAGATGCTGCGTCCTGCGCTCGTCCTCCTGCTTCTGGCCACCGCGCGGCCGGGGCTCGCGCCGGGACAGACCTCCCCCTCCAGGGTACCCCCTCTCAGCTTTCTCGGTTTCGAGGCCGGTGCCGCGCTCGACCAGGTGGCCGCCCGGGTCGAAGGGCTCGGCGGCAAGCTCGCGTGCCAGCGTGCCCGCAAGGACCCCGCCGTCCGCGACTGCCGCGCCACGGTGGCCGACCCTGTCGCCGCACGGCCTGTCGAGATCTGGCTCGCTGCGATTGACAGCGTGGTCGCCGTGCTCACGATCGCGGGCGAGGTGAGCCGCGACCAGTTGGAGGGCTGGCGGACCCATCTCGAAAGCCAGTACGGCATGGTCGGGGCTCGAATTCAGGGCACCCAGCTCTCGTTGCAATGGGTCCGCCGGGGTCGCATGATCCGGCTCACCTGGCGGAACGAGAGAGGGGTGAAGACCGCCTCCGTGAGCCTGGTGGACGGCCGGGCCCTCGACGAGTGGGGAAGGCGGCGGCAGTCCTCTCGGCAGTCCGCCAGGGCGCCCGGGGCTGGTGGCTGACGCAGGAACGCCTGCCGGGCCTGGAGGGTCGCCCCGAGGCCGGACCGTACCCCACCGGCGCCCTCCCCAGGGTTGCCCTCGGGGCCAGCGCTGTCTAACCTTCGCCCGCTCTTTCGGGACCCGTGTAGAGCCCTCCCCGGAGTCGCGGCTTGTTTCGAATCGCGCGCGGGGCCTCCGCCGCCCTGCGTAGCCTGCCCTGCTGGGGCATTCTCTTGGTGGCCTGCGGATCCGATTCCTCCCCGATTCGGATCGGCCTGGCCGGCCCTCTCACGGATTCCGTCGGCGCCCCCATGCTGCGCGCTGCGACCCTGGCCGTGCAGGAGATCAACGCGACCGGAGGGGTGGGGGGCCGCCCCCTCGAGCTCGTCGCCCGCGACGATCACGGCGACCCGGACTCGTCGATTGCCGCTGCGCTCGAGCTCGAACGCGCGGGTGTTCTGGCGGTGGTCGGACACGTCTACTCCTCCGCCACCCTGGCCGCGGCTCCCATCTACAATGGCGCCCGCCACCCCGTGGTGCAGATCTCGCCCTCGTCCTCGGCCCCGGAGGTCACTCAGGCCGGGGCCTGGACCTTTCGGGTCTGTCCCAGCGATCTCCAGCATGGCGCCGCGCTGGCTCGCTTCGCCCGCAACCAGCTCGGCCTGAACCGCGGCACGATTCTCTATCTCAACAACGACTACGGCCGCGGGCTCCGGTCGGTGTTCGCCGCCGAGTTTGTCAGGCGCGGCGGAGCGATCGAGGACGTAGCGCCGTACCTCGGGGCAGAGTTCGACTTCGGGCCCTACCTGGACCGGATCGCTGTGCGCCACAGCTCGGAGTTCATCTTCCTCGCCGGGAATCGGGGCGAGGCGGAGGCGGCCCTGCGCGCTGCCCGGGCCCGAGGCCTCCGCCTCACGGTCCTCGGCGGCGACGGTCTCGAGGGTATCGAACGGGTGGGCCCGCTGGCCGAGGGCGTGTTCGTCTCCAGTGCCTACCTGTCCACGGTGGAGACCCCGCGCAACCAGGCCTTCCTGGCTGCCTATCGCGCCCGCTACCCCGAGGCCGCCCCCCCCAATCAGGCGGCGGCGGCGAGCTACGATATCCTCCACCTCCTGCGCGACGTCATCGCCCGCACCGGGCCTGATCGGGCGAGGATCCGCGACGGCGTCGCCGCGATCGGCACGACAGCCCCGGCCTTCGAGGGTGTGACCGGCACGATCGCGTTCGACCCCAACGGCGACGTCCCGAACCAGCCGGTCTACATCGGTCGAGTCACCGGGGGCCGGATCGAGCCGGCCCAGGGATCATGATCGCCTTCCGGAGCCTCCGCGGACTCCTCGGCGCCGCGCTCGGCGCCCTGATCGCGCTGGTGATCGGGGTCGCGATGTTCGGCGCTTCCTCGGTGCGGTCGGTGGGCCGGCAGATCGAAACCGAACTCGATGCCACGCAGCAAGCAAGCCAGATCGCGGGGTCATTGATCGCCGCCGTTATGGCCGAAATCCGGGCGGCCGACCACTACCTGATCGCGCCCGACCCCGCCGCCAAGCAGGAGTTCCTGGCCCGGGGGGATTCGGCCTACACCGCCCAGTCCCGGCTCCGTACTCTCCGAGCGGAGGACGACCAGAGCCAGCGGCTCCTCAACCAGATCGCAGCGGCTCAGGCAAACCTGGAGGTCGCCTATGCCCTGGCGCACGCCCTGTCGGACGTGAATCGCCAAGACATGGCGCGGCTGGTCGTCACCCGGGCCAGCCGAGCGGCGGACAGCCTGGTGGCGCTGGTACGAGGTCTGGGCGACGCGCAGGCAGCCCACGTGGCGCGGCGGGTATCGAGCCTCCGCCACCAGGCCGACCTGTTCCAGGCCCTGGTGCTGATCGCCTCGGTGGTGGCCCTGGGCCTCGGGGTCTGGGTCGCCGCCTGGGTGATCCGCGAGGTGGACCGTCAGCTCAGTCGGCTGATCGCCGCGGCCGACCGCTTCGGAGGCGGCGACCTCCGCCCCGTCCAGACGGAACGGATGCCCCTCGAGCTGGAGCGGCTCGCCAAGGCCATGGACGAGATGGCCGCACGGCTCCGCGGGGTGGTGGCCTCGGTGCAGGAAGAGGCCCAGCGCCTCAGCGCGAGTGCCGGCGACTTCTCCGCCTTGAGCGAAGAGATCGCGGCCTCCAGCGGCGAGGTCTCCTCCGCCATGGTCAAGATCGCCGAAGGCGCCGAGAACCAGGTGCGCCACACCGAGGAAGCGGACCGATTACTGGCGCGCCTCCGGGAAGCCGCAGTCACCAACGCAACGGCCGCAGCCCGCGCGGTGCGGCTGGCCGACGAGATTCGCCGCGCGGCGGGGCGGCACCGCACCGATGTCGAAACCGCCGGCCGCACCCTGCTCGAGGTCAAGGGCGTCGTCCAGACCTCCACCCGGCAGGTGCGGACCCTGGTGGAAAAGTCCGAAGCCATCACCGAGTTCATTGACCTCATCAAGCGCATCGCCTCACAAACCAACCTGCTGGCGCTCAACGCGGCCATCGAGGCGGCCCGCGCAGGCGAGCACGGGCGCGGCTTCGCTGTGGTGGCCGACGAGGTACGCCTCCTGGCCGACTCCAGTGCCAAGGCTGCAGCGGACGTGGCCCAGACGGTCGAGTTCATCCGCTCCCAGATTCGCGAGGTCGCCGAGACCATGCAGACCGGGGCCGGAACCGTGGGAGGTGTGGAGCAGGTGGCCCAGGCGGTGCGGGAGGGGCTGGAGGCGATCGGGGCCGCGGTCGCCGAGGTTCAGCAGGCCGCGTCGGCGCTGGCCGAGCGGGCGGACCAGAACCAGGTGGTGGCAGGCCACCTGGCGGAACGCACCGCGCGCATCGCCAAGGCGGCTGCGGAACACGCCGCCTCCAGCGAGCAGGTCTCCGCCGCCGCCCAGGAACAGTCCGCCTCGACCGAGGACATGGCGGCCACGGCCAGCGAACTCCTCGACGCGTCTAACCGGCTCGCGAGAATCGTGAGCCAGTTCCGCACCGCCTAGCGGCGCTTCTTGAGGAGCTTCTTGACGGCCTTGGCCTTGCGCTTGGCCTTGTCCTTGACCATCCCTCTGCCTCGCCCGGCCGCCCGCTCGGCCCGGCGAGCCGCCGCCTCCCGCACTTCGGCCAGCACCCGCTCGGCCTCTTCCGCTCCGACCAGCCCCCGGCGGGTGGCGTACCGGATCAGCTCCTCGGCGTCGGCCAGCTGGAACTCGCCCACCCGTGCGGCTGCCCGGATGACATTGAGCAGGGCATCCGCTACCGGGCTCCGAAGCACGTTGGCGATCCCGGGCAGCGTCTCCAGCAAGGTGGAGATCTGCGTGGCACCAAGTTCCGAGGCCAAACCTTACCCCCCGTGGTTGTTCGGCCCAAATCTGGTGCCGCCCCAACCCCTGGGGCCCCCAGCCGCCGTTCTGTACTGTTGCAACGGCAATGAAGGGGCCGTTTTGGCGGGAACGTATCACGCAGGCCAGGGGCCCGTCAAGCCGAATTGGCGAACGGACCCCGAAAGCCAGAGGCTGCAAGATGTTACTGAAGTTCCAATACGAAACGTATTCGCTACGATGTATCGGCGCTGTATCAATACCGATCAGACGATAACGACATCGAACGCAGAGCCGGCGCTCACCAGAATCGAGTAGCGAAGGGGTGGCGCGGAAAGTGGGACTGGGAGCGGCCTTGGGTCAGTCACCCCTCGCCTGTTCCGCCCTGGGGAGAGGGCTGGGCGGCAGGCGGGCTAGAACGTGTACCGCAGAAACGCGGTAGCACCCCAGCCGGTCAGCGTGAGCTTGGGCCCGGTGGCCCCTTGGATCTTTCCCGCATCGAAGCGGCCGCCCGGAAGCAGCGTGACCCGGTCGGTGAGATCGATGCGAAGCGCGGTCCCGCCGCCCACCAGGAAGCCGTTCCCGTCTTCGGGCGACCAGATGCGGCCCTCGATCAGGGGCTCGAGCGCGAGCCGTTCCCCGAGCCGGAAGCTGCCGGAGCCGCCGAGGGTGAAGATGTTCTCCCGGTTGGCCAGGTCGGAGGTGGCCGCGCGGTAGAAGTTCCAGGCGTAGACGTTGACCACCCCGGATCCCACGGGCGCGAGGAGTGCCGCCTGCACCAGGAACCGGTTTCCCGGGCTGCTCTCGCTGGTCCCGCCTCCGCCGCCTGACAGACCGCTGAACTGGTCGTTGCCGAAGGTGCTGAAGGCGAACCCCAGCGTGAGCCGGCTCGACCCGATCAGCCGATCCGCGCCGATCCGCAAGCGCGTCTCGAGGCCCGGCTGATACCGCACGCCCGCACTGCCGGCGTCGGTGAACGGCTCGTATTCCGAGCTGACCCGCACACTGACCGCCGCCCCCAGATTCCAGCTCCCGGCGGCGAAGGCCGCGGCCAGTCCGCCGGTGACGGACGTCCCGGTCCCATAGGAGTTGACCGGGAAGGCCAGAAAGTTGGACGAGGCCGCCGAGGCGATGTTGAACTTCCGGATCGAGGTGGTCTCGTCGCCAGTGGGCAAGTTGAGCAAGACGCTCGCCACCACCACGTCGTTGCCGAAGATATACGAAGCCCGGAGCTGGGTGTCGGTCAGTCCGTTGAACGATTCGTGGCTGCCGCCCGCATAGACAAAGGTGCTTGCGTAGTACGTCCCGATGTCCACCGAAAACCGACGGCCGATGGGCACCACCGCCGCGATGGGGATGGCCACCTGTCTGATCGCATCGACGCTGGCGCCGTCCTCGAAGTCGTAGCGCCGGAACTCGACGCCGCTGTAGGCCGAGGGGCGCGGATAGAGGTTCTCCTGCGCCGCCAGCGGAGCAGCGCCAGCCGCGAGGAGCGCGGCGATCGCGGTGTAGGGGCGTGTCATGGCCGGACGATGATGATGATGATCGTGCCGAGGAGACCGGGGTCGGTCGGGTTGTCGCCCCCGAAGGCTTCGGGGAGCGGCGGCCGGCTGGCCGGAGGGACAGTAATGGGACCCGGCGTGCGGCCGATCCCGACCCGGTTGGTCAGACCGGAGCCGATACTGGGCACCGTTGTCGTGATGCCCTGGCGCAGGACCGCGGTGTAGCTCGGCCGCAGGATGGGCGCGGTCTCGCCCCTGCCGGTCTCCGGGATCCCCCGGCCCTCGAGGGTGATGCCCGCGAGCGCGGTGGCCGGCGTGGCGAGGGCCGCCTGGGTCTGACTCACCGAGGCACTCTTGTCTCGGGCGGCGCGGAAGTTGGGGTCCCGCACGAGCGCGGCCTGATAATTGGCCGCCGCGGCCTCGAAATCTCCGCGGTCCTCGGCTTCGAGCCCCCGGCTGAAAGCAAGAAATGCCTGGAGGTCGGCTGTGGGGCGTTCCGTCAGTGCCCTCCGCTCCGCCGGGGTGAGCGGAATCCCCAGGCGGTCGAGCAGCTGGAACAGGACGGCCTTTTCCAGCGCAAAGAACTGTTGCAGCCGGTTGGTGCCGGTCCCCGAAGCCTTGATCGTGGCGTCCGTGGCGTCCACGATCTCGGCATCCATCCGGAGATTCCCGCTCGCCGCCACCTCCTGGAGCGCGCCCTGGACGACCCGCCCCGCCCGAAGAAGCCGGCCGCCCCTCGCCCCGGTGGCGGGGTCGGTGCGTCCCGCTTCGGCGAGTTTGAGCTCGTCTGCCAGCGCCTGGACTCGCTCGCGCTCGAGCAATCGGAGTTGCCCGAGCTTGCCCAGGTCCGTGACCATGAGGTGGGTGAGCCCGCGGGCAAGCGGGCGCAGCGAATCGGTGGGGCCGAGGAACTGGAAGGGAAAGACGGCCACGAGGTTCGGCTCGGGGGGACGGGCGGACAGCTCGGCTTCCCGCGCCACGGCCGCGCGCGCGGCAAATTGAAGCTCCTTGCGGGTGAGCAACTCCAGCCGATTGCGGATCGCCCGCCGCTGGGCCTCCTGCCGAGCCTCGCTCGCGGCCGCTGTGTAGGCGACCCGCGCCGAGTCGAACTGGCCAAGCTCCTCGTAGGAGAGGCCGAGATAGACCCGGGCGGCGTAGTTGGGCCGCCTGAGCGCCAGGCTCGACAGCAACACATCCCGCGCCCTCGCGTACTGCTTGTCGTTGTAGTAGGCGATCCCGAGCCGGGCCATCAGCCCGGCATCTTCGGGGCTGCGGGCAGCCTCGGCCTCGAGCGCCGGGAGGTTTTCCGGAGTGACACCCGGCGGAGGCTGGCCGCCGGCGCAGGCTCCGAGCAGAGCGAGGGCGCCCGGCAAGAGCGATACGCGCCACGGGCTGGTCCGCATAGCATCCCTGGGAGGGGGTGGGGTCTGGCCCAATGTACCGGTCGTTTCCCGAGGCCGGAAGGGGCCGTTCAGCGGAGAACCAGTCGGCCCGCCATCCGGTACGCGAGGTGGGTCAGCGCCCGAAAACGATAGGTGCCTTTCGAGAGCGGCGGGATCACGAGGCGGAAACGGCTCCCCGGGGTTCGCAGCACCGGGCTGCGGAGCTCCCCCGAGGGGTTGCCGATGGCGGCATCCAGCGCTGCCCGGTCGCCGGGGCGCAGGTCAGCGGCCTCGAACTCGATCACGTAGGGCCCGCCGCTCGCCACCACGAACTCCACCACGTCCCCCTGGGCGACCCGGATTTCCGCGGGGCGGAAACGGTAGCCGGTCCCGTCCCCGGTCCGCTCCAGGCGGATCTCGTGGGTCTGTTGGGCCCGCGCCGGGAGCGGCGAGGCAATCAGCGCGAGGCACAGAAATCGGATTCCACCGGTCACGTTTGCGCCTCCCGAAAACCCGCCGTAGATTGCAAGCGAGGCGGCCCGGCGGTCCTCGCCGGGTTGGTATCGCTGAAGGGGCGGCCCGTGGGACGTCGGGGGATCAAGGAGTACCGGGCGGCAGAAGCCCTCCAGCTGATCGCGGCCGACCGCGACCACAAGCCTCTGGTCTGTCCCAGCTGCGACACACCCACCATCGAGCGCCATCCCAAACGTAACGACCAGCCGGCGGGGCGGGTGACGCTCACCTGCAGAACCTGCGGCCGGACGGCCAGTTATCTGGTGCGCGCCTTCTG
>JBBIMQ010000004.1:21018-23867 GCA_037444345.1 Gemmatimonadota bacterium
CACTCCGGAGGAACCGCGCCGGGTCTGAGCTGGCCTTACCGGGGCACGGTGAACATTCGGCCGAGCCGTACCGCGGTAAGAAAGGGCAGTCGGCCCGCGGAGGGATCGTAGCTGAAATAGATGACGAGGGGTCGTCCCCGGACGTGGCTTCGGGGGACGAAGCCCCAGTACCTCCCGTCGTACGAGTTGTCCCGGTTGTCGCCGAGCACGAAGAGCGAATCCCGCGGCACCAGCAGGGGGCCCCAATCCTGGAGGTCGGGATCGTAGCCGGTGGGGTCCCGCCCCACCAGGTACCGGACCTGCCAGGCCCGCATCCTCAGCCGGCTCTCCGGTGATTCGCTCTTCTCCACGTAGTCGTGCCGGGCGTACGGCTCCGGAAGCGGTACGCCGTTGACCAGCAGCGAACCGCCCCGCATCTCGAGGGTGTCGCCCGGGAGACCTACCAGCCGCTTGACCACACGCTTTCCCGGCTCCTCCACCGAGTCGAAGACCAACAGGTCTCCCCGGCGCGGCTCGCGCCAGGCCGGGAGCCGGAGGCCGAGGAGTGGGACCTCCGCGCCATAGATGGCCTTGTTGACCAGCAGGAAGTCGCCGTCGAGCAGGGTTCCCTCCATGCTGCCGGACGGGATCCGATAGGCCTCGACCACGAGCGTCCGGATCACAAGCCAGGCGGCGATGGCGAGGAGGAGCGCCCGGCTCCACTCATTGAGGAGGGTGAGGGCGACCGGTTCTTCGTGAGAGCGCCTCATCGGGGAACGGTGAACAGCCGGCCCCAGCGGATCGCGGTGAGGAACGGGAGGGGGCGCCAGCTCTGTTTGTCCCAGCTGTAGTAAATGATGAGCGGCGAGCCGCGGACGTTCCGCCGGGGCAAAAAGCCCCAGAACCGGCTGTCGAGCGAGTCGTCGCGGTTGTCGCCCATCACGAAGAGGGAGTCCGGTGGAACGACGAACGGCCCCCAGTTGTTGCGGTCGGGGTCGTAGCCGGCGGGGTCCCGCCCTACCAGATGCCGGACCTGCCAGGCGCGCATCTTGAGCCGGAGTTCCGGGGAGTCAGGGGCACCGGGGTTGTTCCGCTGGGCATAGGGTTCCACCACCGGCTGGCCGTTCCGGTACAGCTGGCCCTCTTTCATCGCCAGGGTGTCGCCGGGAACCCCGATCACCCGCTTCACCACTTCGAGTCCCTGTTCTTCGACCGAATCGAAGATCACGATGTCTCCTCGCCGCGGCTCGCGGAATCCCGGTATGCGGACCCGAAGGAGCGGGACCTCGATCCCGTAGGTCGGTTTCGCCACGAACAGCACGTCGCCCACGAGCAGGGTGTTCTCCATGCTGGGGCTCGGGATATGGAACGCCTGCACCACGAAAGTGCGCAGGAAGAGCCAGGCCACGAACGCGATGGCGAGGCTCTTCGCCCACTCCTTGAGCGTCGAGGCCGGGCGGGAGTCTCCGCTCACTCGACCCAATCCGCGATGAACAGGTTGGTCTCGCCCTCGACCCGGCCGTTGCGGTTCGACGACCACACCAGCTTGCGGCCGTCCGGGCTCCCCACCGGAAACCCGTCGAAGCCCGGCGCCGTGGTCACCTTCTCGAGACCGGTGCCATCGAGGTTGATCAGGTAGAGGTCGAATTGCCCGCTGCGGGGATTCTCGTAGTTCGAGGCGAAGATGATCCGCCGCCCGTCGGGGTGAAAGTAGGGCGCGAAGTTGGCGCCCCCGAGCCGGGTGACCTGACGGGGCTCGCTCCCGTCGGCATTGGCCACCCAGATCTCCACCCGCGCCGGTCGGACCAGCCGCTGCGCCAGCAGCTGCAGGTAATCGGCGGTGTCGGCGGGCGTGGCCGGGTAGTTGGCCCGCCAGACAATGCGCTTTCCGTCCGGCGAATAGAACGCGCCCCCGTCGTAGCCCACCCGGTAGGTGAGCCGGCGCAAATCGCTCGCGTCGGTTTTCATCGAATACAGCTCGAGGTCGCCGTCCATCGTGCTGGTGAAGATGATCCGGGACCCGTCGGGCGAGACCGTCGCCTCGGCATTGTATGCCCCGTTGTTCGTCAGGCGCCGGAGGTCGGAGCCGTCGGGCCGCGAGGTGTAGATCTCCAAGGGCGAGAGCGGCCACACGTATCCCCGCGACCGGTCCACCGGCGGCGGGCAGTCCGGTGAATGGTGGAACGTCGAGCTGTACAGGATCCGGGTGTCGCCGGCGTAGAAGTAGCCGCAGGTGGTCCGCCCCCGGCCGTTCGAGACCCGGCGCATGCCCGATCCGTCAATGTTCATGATGTACTGCTGATCACAGCCCGAATCCACCTTCTCCTGGCGCTGGAAGATCAGCTGCCGGCCGCTCCGCGAGAAATACGCTTCCGCGTTGTTTCCCCCGAAGGTGAGCTGGCGAATGTTCCGCAGGTGGTGCTCGCCCGGCTCCGGCGCGACGAACCCGTGCGAGTCCCCGCTGCCCGCTCCGCTGCATCCGGCGCTTCCCAGCAGCACCCCGATGAACCGTAGAACGCGAATGGCACCCTCCTCTCGCTCCCCGAGGTTGACTCACCGAGAGGGCGAAGAATAATGGAGCGGGACCGCCCGGGGGATCAGTCGCTCCCTCTGAGCTCGACCCGCCGGTTCCGGGCCCTGCCCTCCGAGGTGGCATTGCTCGCCACGGGCCGGGCCGACCCGTATCCTCGGGCCGTCATCCGGCGGGCCTCGACACCCCGAGCGACCAGGAACGCCTTCACTCGCTCGGCGCGCTGCCGGGACAGCCGCAGGTTGTACACGGGCGGCCCCGTGGTGTCGGCGTGGCCCTCGATCTCCACCGTGACCTCAGGGTGGGCCACGAGCGACGCGGCGACGCGGGCCAGAATCGC
>JBBIMQ010000005.1:0-21149 GCA_037444345.1 Gemmatimonadota bacterium
GAGCTGCCGCGGTAGTGTCCGGCTCGGGGGCCGGCCGCCAGGGTGAGATCCACCGTTGCGGCCTCCAGGGACGGCCTTGCGCCGCACCCGCCAGCGACGACGGCGATCGCTGCCATGAGGCCTCCTCGCAGCTTCGCCCGTTGTCCCCACTGACGCCCTCGACGCATCCCCGATCTCCATTCCTGCCCGCGGGCCCGGCGGCGCGCTTGCTGGCCCCCTGAACGGCGGGTACAATAGGCTGGCGGGATCGCCTCCCGATAAGCCGCCAATCAACTCCGGATCAACTGCGTCATCCCGTTGAAACTCAAGACGTTCGGTGGGCTGGCACTGGTCACTGAGGCAGGGCCCGTCAGTGGCGCGGCGGCCCAGCGGCGCCGGCTTGCGTTACTCGCCCTGCTGGACTGGGCGGGGGACCGGGGGATGACCCGCGAGAAAGTCCTGGGCTATCTCTGGCCGGACAGCGATCCCGACCGAGCCCGCCGGCTGCTCAATCAGACGGTCTATGCCTTGCGCCGGGATCTCGGCGCGGAGGACCTGTTCACCGGTGTCCAGGCGATCCGGCTCAACCCGGAGCGCCTCGGGAGCGATCGGCGCGAGTTCTGCGAGGACTTCAGATCGGGGAATCTGGAGCGCGCGGTGGGCCTCTACCAGGGACCCTATCTCGACGGGTTCTATCTCCCGGAGGCTCCCGAATTCGAGCGCTGGATGGAAGCGGCGCGGGCGGCACTGGCCCGGGAGTACGCCGAGGCGCTCGAGCGGCTGGCTCGCGAGGCGGAGCGAGGGACAGACTGGGCGGCCGCCGTGCGCTGGTGGCGCCAGCTCGCCAATGCCGAGCCGCTGAACTCCCGGGTGGCACTCGGGCTGATGCAGTCGCTCACGGCCACGGGCGACACCGCGGGTGCCCTGCAGTGCTTCCGGGTCCATGAGGAGCTCGTGCGCCAGGAGCTGGGCGCCCCGGCGGACCAGGCCGTGGTCGCCTTCGCCGAGTCCCTGCGCCGGGGAGTGGTGCCGGCCTTGCCGTCAGGATCCTCGCCTCAAGCCGGTTCCCCGGGCCAGTCGCTGGCGCCGCTTCCCTCCCCAGCCGCGTCTTCTATCGACCGTGCGGCCGCGGCCACTGCTTCGGACCTGCTCACTCCGTCTGAGGATTCAGACACGACGCTGGTGCCCCGGGAACCGGCCCCCGAGCCGGCCCGCTCCGGGGCTCCGCACGAGCACGTCCCACTCCGGCCAGCGCCGGAGTCTGTCTCGGCCCCGCTCCCAGCGGCGCGGCGGCCGGAGCGGCCGGCCTTTTCGCCTCGAGGGAACTGGCGCCGGGTGCTTCTCTGGGCGCTGGCGACCGGAGCCGCGGCGGCGCTCGTGGTAAGCCTCTCGGACCGGCTCAACCGAGACTCGGGGCCTCACGCCGGGCCGCCGGCCGTGGCGGTGGGTTGGATCGTGGATTTCACCGGCGATTCCGCGGGGCCGGCGCGCCCGCTCGGCGAGATGTTGGCCGCCGATCTCAGCCGTGCGCGGGGCGTGCAGGTGGTGAGCACGGCCCGGATGTACGAGCTGATGGGCGCGCAGGCGGGCGGTGGCGACAGCATCGGCCTGGTCATGGGCGCTGCGAGGCGGGCTGGCGCCACCGAGCTAGTGGACGGGGCGCTGTACCGCAACCGGGGCCGCTACGTCCTGGATCTGCGGCGTACCGACCTCGCCACCGGCCGGGTTCGGGCTTCCTATCGGGTGGAGGGGGCGGACCTGTTCGCCCTGGCCGACAGCGGCACGGCGGCGCTCGCTCGGGCGCTGGGCGCCGAGGCGCCGGGGGGCTCGCTCGCGCTGGCGGGAACGGGTTCTCTCGTGGCCTACCGGCTGTACCAGGAAGGGCTTCGAGAGTACTTCGCGGGCCGACCCGAAGCCGCCACGTCGCTGTTCGAGGCGGCTCTGCGCGAGGACTCCACGTTCGTCATGGCGGCCTTCTATCGGGCCCTTGCTGTGCCGGTGGTGGGGGGACAGGGGTTGGCGCAACGGCTGGCGTTGATGGGCCGGGTGGCTCAGCTCGCCGAGAAGGCTCCGGAGCGCGATCGGCTGGTGATCGTGGGGCGCTACTACCTGGAGAGCAACGATCCCCGCGCCCTCGCCGTGGCAGAGTCGCTCACCGTCCGTTACCCGGCCGAGGTCGAGGGGTACAATCTCTTGAGCAGCGCGTTGCTCCTGCGCGGCGACTTCGCACCGGCGATCGCGGCCCTGCGGCGCGTGATCGCCATGGATTCAGCGAGTCTCCGGACGGACCCGAGAAGCCCCGATTCCCCGGCCCGGTGCCTCGCCTGTGAGGCCACCGACAACCTCGCCTGGGCCTACCGGCTGCTCGACTCGCTGCCGGCGGCGGAGCGGGTGGCGCGGACGTGGACCCGACTGCAGCCCGGCTCGGCGGCGGCGTGGGGAACCCTCTCCATGGTGCTGCAGGCGCGGGGCCGGTGGGAGGAGGCCCTGGCGGCGGAGAACACGGCCGCGGCGCTTTCGCCGCAGGCGAGCCGTACGGTCAACCGCGCGGTCATTCTGTTTCTCGCGGGGCGGTTCGAGGAAGCGGATGCGCTGATGCAGGAGTCCATGCGGGTCAAGCCGGCGGACTCGAGTGGCACGCTGTGGTGGATGGTGCGCAGTCTCCGGATGCAAGGGCGGTTGCGGGAGGCGCTCGAGGCTGCGCTCAAACTTCGCCGGATCGCGCCCCGGCCAGCACGCCGCGACGCCGCGCCGTACGAGGCGCTGATGCAGGGGGCCGTGCTGTACGAGATGGGCCGGTACCGCGAGGCCGCTCTGGTCTTCGATTCCGTGTCCCGGCACCTCCGCCCCGGCGAGGTGCCAGCGTCCCGGTACCGGCGGAATCTCGCCTGGACCCAGACCCTTCGGGCCAGCGCGTTGGCGGCAGCCGGCGATACCGCCCCGCTCCCTCAGATTGCCGAGAGTGTGGCAGTCTGGGCAGCGGGCACCGGGCTGGGCCGCGACCACCGGCTGCCTCACCAGGTGCGGGGGTTGCTCCTTTTGGCCCGAGGCCGCCTGCCGGAGGCCGAGGCGGAGTTCCGGCGGGCGCTGCTCGCGCCGGCCGGCGGATACACGCGCACCCATGTCGAGCTGGCACGCGTGCTGCTCGCCGAGGGGCGCCCGCTCGAGGCGGCGGCCATCGCGCGGGCACCGCTCTGGAACAGTTTCGACGGCCCGGAAAGCTACGTGACGCCGACCGAACTGTGCGAGCTCGCGGCCCTGGCCTTCGACGCGGCCGGGGAGCGCGACAGTGCGGCCGCGTATTACCAGCGGGTGGTCAGCAACTGGCGCAGGGCCGACCCCGAACTGGTGCCTCGGCGCGAGCGAGCCCTCCTCCGGTTGCGGGTGCTCGAGAGCGGCCGCCGGGCCTCGTGACCGGCGTCACAAGCGGCAGGCCTCCAGGCCATCTTGCGCGCGTCGCCCAACACTCGATATTCCGGCTCGTGCTGATCAATCTGGTCCCCGAGTTCCTCGAGGTTCTCCACGCACCCGATCGCGAAGCGGCGTTTGAGCGGTATCTCTCCGCCCACCGCGCGGTGCTCGCCGCCTACTGGCACAACTACGTGCTGGACCTCGAAAGCCCCCAGGCCGAGGCGGTCATCGCGCACGCCCTGCGGGCTGACCGGAGCGACCTCCTCGAGCTCCTCGAATCCGCCGACATCGAGGGCATCGTCGAGGACGCGATCGCCCAAGCCGAAGACCTGCTCCAGGTGGACCGTCCAACCGATGTGTATCTCATGGTCGGCATGGGCGCCGCCAACGCCGGCGAGTTGGTGGTGGGTGGGCGAGGGATCGTGTTCATCTGTCTCGAGCATTTCACTGGCCGGGCCAACCCCGAGACCTATGGGATGGGACTTCCCCCGGAGCTCATCCCGCTCTGGATCGGCCACGAGATGGCCCACACGGTCCGCTACACCTCCCCGAGAAGCGAGAGCGAGCTCAGGCGGGCCGTGGCCGAGCTGGGCGGCTACTACGACTACTGGCACACCGGGAGCCGGGTCACGCTGCGGGAACTGCTGGTGAACGAGGGGCTCGCGGTCCATGCGGCGGAGGCCGTGGCGCCCGGGCTCGACCCGGCCAACTACTTCGGCTACCCGCGCCGGCAATACCGCCGGCTCCGCGAGCTCGAAGCCTTCCTCCGCCGCGTGGTGGAGCCGGAACTCGAGGGCCGCGGCATCGGGCTCCGACTCCGCTACCTGTCAGGCGGGATGAGCCCCGCGGCTCGCCTGGTGGGCGGGCGCGTCCTCCCGGAGCGATCCGGCTACTACCTGGGATACCGCATGACCGAGCCACTCGTGGTCGAGCGTGGCCTCGCCGCCGCGCTCCGCGCCCCGGCCCACGACTTCCAGGTCGCGGACGACCTCGCACGGGGAATGCAGACCGCATGAGCGGCGACCCCTTCCCCGTGGTCTGGAAGCGGAAGAAGGGCACCATCGTTCTCGAGGGACCCGTCATCATCCGCGACGAGGACGGGGTCGAGATTCCCCAACCCCCCGCCAAACACCCGGGGATTCTCAAGCTCTGCGGCTGCGGCCGGAGCCAGAACAAACCCTTCTGCGACGGGAGCCACAAGCGGGTAACCGGAGGGGAAAACCCTGCAGATTGAACGATCGGCGCCGACGTCGCGACCCCCTCAGTCCCCTCGGTCTCTCGCCTCCACAACTTCCACCTTGTCCCCCACCCTCAGCCTCCCCTCCCCCCGGTGGACCAGGTTCTGCCCGAAGAGCACCTTGCCGCCCGCTTTCCGGAACGTGGCCAGGGTCCGGAGCGGTTCGTCACCGCGTTCACCGGTGTCCTGATCGGTGGTGGTCATGACGCAACGGGCACAAGGTTTTGCCACCTCGAACCCGATGTCGCCGATCCGGATCCGCCGCCACCCGTCCTCCGCGAACGGCGCGCTTCCGGAAACCACCAGATTGGGCCGGAACCGGTTCATCGGCAACGGCGCCCGCATCCGCCGGTTGAGCTCCTCCAGCGACGCTCGGCCGAGGAGCAAGAAGGGGAACCCGTCGGTGAACGCCGTGACCGCTCGATCCGGGGCGTACTTCCGGTCCACCGTCCGGCACCCGTCGTCAGGCAGGTAGGCGAGGCGACACGCGATGCCCAGGACGCTGGTAAACCATCCGTCGGCCTCCCGGCCGGCCCACCAGGCCTGGACCGAGTCACCCCAGAGCTGCACCCGTGCTGCGCTTCCATCCCGCGGCTCGAGTGGCAGGACCAGCGGGGACTGACCGGGAGCATCGAGAAGGAGATCCGGCGGTTTCACCCGGGGTCGTACCAGCGCCAGGCGGGGCCACTCCCGCTGGGAGAGAAAGCGACCGTCCGGGGTCACCACCATCCAGCGCCGATCGTAGCGAAGTCCTAGCCGCTCGACGTCCCAAAGCTGAACCGCGAGGCCGCCGCAGCTTTTGACGGGATAGAGATGAAGGCTTTCCAGGTGCATCGTCATCCGCCGTGCGGCTCCTCCTTCCGGCGTTCCCTTGCGGGCCAGGGGAGGCGGCGTGGAACCCGCTGCCGGCTCACTTTCCCACGCAGAAGGTCGCGAACAGCCGGTCCAGCACGTCCTCGATGTCCACGATCCCGATCAGCTCGTCGAGCGCGAGAGTCGCCTCGCGCACGTGGTGCGCCGCGAGCACCGGGTCGCCCTCCGGCGCCAGATGGGTCCGGGCTGCCTCGAGCGCCTGGCGAGCCCTGGCGAAGGCCACCCGGTGCCGCTCGCGAGTGAGCGCGGGCTCCAGGTCCGCCAGCGGAACTTCCTGGCCGAAGAGTCGCTCCGCCACGACGGCGCGGAGCCGGTCCAGACCCTCGCCCGTCAAGGCAGAAACCCGCACCTTGCCGTCTCTCTCCTCGAGCGGCGCGAGGTCGGCCTTGGTGCGCACCGGGAGAATCCGGGACCGTTCAGGTTCCCCCCAGCTCGACCGGAGCCGCTCGTAGAGCGCTTCCGGCACCGAGCCGTCATGGCACTCGAGAATGAGATCGGCGGCGGCGAGATACCGGCGGCTCATCGCTTGACCGAGCGCGTCCAACCGGTCCTGGGCCTCCCCCAGGCCTGCCGTGTCCACCAGCCGGATGGGCCAGCCGTGGAAGTCGGCCGGGGCCTCGATGGCATCCCGTGTGGTGCCCGGGATATCGGTCACCAGCGCCCGGTCGAGGCCCAGCAGGGCGTTGAAGAGCGACGACTTGCCGGTGTTGGGCGGACCGGCCAGCACCACGAGCGCCCCTTCCCGGACCCGGGCCGCGTGGGGTGCTGTGGTGAGCAGCGCGTCGAGCCGCCGCGCTAGGGTGTCGAGGGTCTCCACCAGGCGCGAGCGGGGGACCGGTCCGTCGTCCTCCTCCGGAAAGTCGATCTCGTAGCCCAGCAGGGCCTGGAGCTCCACCAGCAGGGGCCGCAGCGTCGCGATCCGGCGGGACAGCCCTCCCTCGAGCTGGTGCAGCGCGGCCCGCGCCTGGGCCGCGACCCGGGCGTCCACCAGATCGCCGATCGCCTCGGCCTGGACCAGATCGAGCTTGCCATTGAGGACTGCCCGGCGGGTGAACTCGCCGGGATGGGCCGGCCGAGCCCCCGCCGCCTGCAGGGCGGCCAGCAGTCGGGCCGGCACCAGGACCCCGCCGTGGCACATGAGCTCTACCTGGTCTTCTCCGGTGTAACTCTGCGGCCCGAGATAGGCGAGGTAGATGCCCCGATCCACCACCTCGCCGGCCGCGTCCACGAACGAGGCGAGCCGGGCCATCCGGGGCGGCTGGGGGACGAAGCCGCGAATCACCCGGCTCGCCACGTCGAACACCCCGCGCCCCGAGAGCCGGACCACCGCCAGGGCCGAGCGCCCGGGCGGGGTGGCGAGCGCGGCGATGGGGTCGAAGAGCATGGGGGAAAGCTACCTGCGGCGGCGAGCGCGCGGGGCCGAGCACCGAGGGGACGGCGCCGACCGGGCGGCGCTGCGTCGCCGCCCTCCGCTCGGGATTTCTATCGCTTCGCCGGCACCGGCCTCGGCGCCGGCGGCGGGGGCGGCTGGCTCCGCATCCGCTCCCGCGCCAGGTACCACTGCTGCGGGACGCTCACGATGTTCTGCACCGTGTAATAGAGATTGAGCCCCGAGGCGAAGTTCACGAACAGCACGGTCATCATGATGGGCAGAAAGTACAGCATCATCTTGGTCTGGGGGGTGGGAGGCACCCCCTTCATGCCCACCTTGCTCACGCCGAACATCGAGAGGCCCATGACGATCGGCAAAATGTAGAGCGGGTCCTTTTGCGAGAGGTCGGGAAGCCAGAGGAACGGCTGCCCCCGCAGCTCGATCGAGTACTGGAACACCACGAAGAGCGCGATCAGAATCGGCCAGGGCAACAGCACCGGCCAGCAGCCGCTGAACGGATTCACGCCGTGCTGCTTGTAGAGCTCCATCAGATGCCGCTGCATCTGCTGCGGGTCGTTCTTGTACCGCTCCTGCAGGGCTTGCAACTCCGGTTGCAGTGCCTGCATCCGGAGGCTGGCCCGCATCCCCTTCTGGGTGAGGGGCCAGAGCAGGACCCGAATCAGGATCCCGAAGATGATGAGGCAGACCCCGTAGGTGAGATTGAGCGTATCGTGCATCCAGACGAGGAGCCACCGCCCCGCAATCGCCACCGGCCGGATGAGCGGCCGCACGATGGCCCAGCCGTAGGGGTTGATGTCGTCGAGGTCATGGCCGATCCGGGCCAGGCGGGGATGCTCCATCGGCCCCAGATACAGCCGGTAAGCGAAGCTCCCCGCCGGCGGCACCGGCAGGCCCAGCCGGACCTCGGCTCTCGTCCGGCGCTTGTCCGCATTGACCGGGCGAGCGGTGACCCCCCCCAGCCGCACCGCCTCGTCGTCGGTGGTGAGCACCACCGCCGCGAAGTACTTCGACTTCACCGCCGCCCACTCGAAGGGTCCGTCGAAGGTGGTCGTGGCATCGCGCTTCAGCGAGGAGAACCTGGTCTGCTCCGACTTGGCCGCCTTGGTCACCACGGCGAAGTCGTAGTAGTTCCCCAGGGTATCGGCCTCGGTCTGCCGCAGGCCGTCGCCCAGCGCAATGACAAGGTGGCCCCCGACCGGACCCAGCCCGCTGATGCGGCCGCTCACCCGGATCTGGTAGTCATCCGGGACAAAGTCGTACCGGAGCTCCACGGTGACGGGACCCCGGGCCGCGGTGAGGGCGAGGGAAGTCGGCCCGTTCACTGCGAGCCGCCCGGCGCTCGGCGCAAAGTCCCAGTCGGTGAGCCACAGGGTGTCCGGCCCCACCGTCACCCCGAGCTGGTTGAGCCGGCTCCCGTCAGGCACCAGGCGCACCGGCCGATTCTTGTCGCTCGGCAGTAGGGATCGGTAGCCCGGCAGTTCCGCCTGCACGATCGCGCCTCCCCGGGTGGACACGCTGTACCGGTAGAGCGGCGACGAGACGACCACCGTCTCGGCGGGCGCCCGGGCCGCGGGACCTGGCTCCGGTCGTTGCACCCGGGCGGTGTCCAGGGAGCGCGGCACCGGGGGCCCCGGCGCCCCGGTATCCACCGGAGCCCCGGGAGCCGGGGCCGGCCGCTTGGCGGGCTTGACAAAAAACGATGGCAGGACGGCGATGAGCATCATCAGCACGACCGCCAGAACGAAGCGACGATCCATGAAACGCGTCCCGGGTTCTCAGGGAACCGGGTCGTAGCCTCCGGAATGCCAGGGGTGACACCGCAGGAGCCGCCGAACACCGAGCCACGCCCCGCGGCACGCGCCGTGCCGGCGAACGGCCTCGAGCATGTACCGGGAGCACGAGGGGTAGAAGCGGCAGCTCGGCGGCAGGGCGGGCGAGACCAGCACCTGATACAGCCGGATGAGCCCCACCAGCGCGCCGGCCGGCAGGCCCACCACGAACGCCGAGAACCGCCGGATGCTCCCGCTCCCGCCTGCTCCCTCGCCGAGGATCGAGTTCCGCCTCACCGGGTGGCCTCTCCCTCGGGACCGTGCCCCGAGCCCAGTACCGCGTCGGCCCACCGGCGCAGTTCGGCGCGAAGGTCGCCGAAGCTCGCCCCGTAGGCCTCCCGGCGAGCCCGGATGATCAGATCCCGCGCCCCCTGCCGGCTCTGGAGCTCCCGACGCCAGATCTCGCGCAATCGCCGCCGCAAACGATTGCGGGCCACCGCGGATTCGTGAAACCTCGGGACGATGAGTCCCATCCGTGGGTGGCCCGCCGTATTGTCAGCCCAGATCACCTCGAGCCGTCCGAGCCGCCGCCGCCACCCGTCTGCCAGACACCGAGCCAGATCGGCCCGGCGGGCCAGCCGGCGCGCCCGGGGCAGCCTCTCGCCGGCCGTCAGTGGCCCCCGTGCTTCGACCCGAGCCGCACCGTGAGCCGCTTCCGCCCCTTCTTGCGGCGCCGAGAAAGGGTTTGCCGGCCCCAGCGGGTCGCCATCCGGGCCCGGAACCCGTGCGCCGCGGCACGGCGCTTGTTGCGGGGACGATACGACGGCTTCATCGGTCCTTCCCTCCACGTGAGCGGCCAAACGTAGCCGAGCCAGGGGGGGAGGGTCAAGGTTGACTTTTCCACATGCGGGCCCTACGTTCGCTCCGCCCTTGCGAACGCCCCACTCCTTTTGAAGCAGCAATGCCGCAGTCAGCCAAAGAAGTCTGGAAGCGAGTCCTCGACGAGGCCAGCCGCCAGCTTCCGGAGAAGGTCGTTCGCGCCTGGCTCGAACCCACCGAGGCGGTGGCGCTCGAGGAGGGCGCCTTGGTGGTGGCCGTTCCCGACGAGTTCGCCGCCAAGTGGAACGAGACCAACCACGGAAGCCTGCTCGCCCGGATCGCCGAAGCGGTGATCGGCCGGCCCACGGCGGTGGCGTTCAAGGTGCAAGAGGACCGGCAGCGTCGCCCGCAGATGGACTTCTTCGTGAGTCCTCCGCCGCCGGCGGCGCAGGCCACGCCGAGCAGCTGGGCCACCCCGCTCAACGAGCGCTATACCTTCGAGACCTTCGTCATCGGCAAGTCGAATCAGCTCGCCGCCGCCGCCGCCCATGCGGCCGTCGAGGCGCCCGGCAAGACGTACAACCCGCTCTTCATCTACGGCGCCACCGGCCTGGGCAAGACTCACCTCATGCAAGCGATCGGGCACGGCCTGTTGCGGCGCCGGCCCCAGACGCGCGTCGTCTATGTGAGCGCCGAGCAGTTCATCAACGACGTGATCGAAGGCATCAGCCGGCGGACCATGCCGGAACTGCGCAAGCGCTACCGCAACGATATTGACCTCTTCCTGGTGGACGACGTGCACTTCCTGGAGGGCAAGGAAGCCACGCAGGAAGAGTTCTTTCACACCTTCAACGCGCTCTACGAGGCGGGCCGGCAGATCGTGCTCACCTCCGACCGCCCCCCCAAGGAAATCCCGGGCCTCGAGGCACGACTGGTGAGCCGGTTCGAGTGGGGGATGGTGGCCGACATCGCCCAGCCGGACCTGGAACATCGCATCGCGATCCTCCGCAAGAAGCAGGAGCAGGACCACCTCGAGATGACCATCCCGGATGACGTGCTGCGCTTCATCGCGGAGCACGTGCGGTCCAACGTCCGGGAGCTCGAGGGGTGCATCATCAAGCTGCTCTTGTACGCTTCGCTCAAGCATCGCGAGGTGACGATCGAACTGGCGCGCGAGGCGCTGGCCGACAAGATCAAGTCCGCCGACGACTTCCCGGCGACGCCCAGGACCCTGCCCACCATTGACCGGATCCAGGACGTCGTCGCCCGCCGCTGGGGGGTGACCGCCGAACAGCTGCGCTCCAAGGCCCGGATCAAGACGCTCGTCGTCCCCCGCCAGATCGCCATGTATCTCGCCCGAGATATCCTGCAGATGCAGCTCATCGAGATCGGCCAGGCCTTCGGCGGCCGGGACCACTCCACCGTGATTCACAGCGTGGACAAGGTGCAGCGGCAGATGTCGCGCGACCGGAGCTTCAGGGAGCGGGTCGAGAGCGCCCGCGCCGAGCTGGTCGCGCCGTGACTCTCCACGGCCGATGTGGACGGCGTGGGCAACCGTGGAGGAACGGGCTCCTCCTCCCCAGCCACCCCGCGTGCTCCACAGGTCTCCCACAGGCGGGACGGCACGGGTGCATTGCCGAGACTACATTTGGGCCGTCGCTCCACATTTCCAGAAGCCCTACTGCTACGGCTAGGATACTTGATCCCAGAGCATCAGTAAGCTTTTCCGCACCGCGAGGAGCAGGATGAAGTTCACCATCACGCGGGAACAGTTCCAGGAAGGACTCCAGGCGGTCTCCGCCTCGATCCCGGCCAAGACCACCCTGCCCGTCCTCGCGAACGTCCTGCTCGAGGCGGCTGGCGAGGGGCTCCGGCTGTCCGGCACCGATCTCGATATCGCGGTGAGTACCACGGTGCCGGCCTCGGTGGACCAGGAAGGCGCGATCACCCTGCCCGCCAAGAAGCTAGCTGACATCGTGCGCGAACTCCCCAGTGCCGCCATCCGGTTCACGACTTCCGGGGAGCAGCGGGCCAGTATCGAGTGCGGCCGGGCCCGGTTCAAGCTCCTCGGCCTTCCGCGCGAGGAGTTTCCTGCCTTTCCCGTGGTCAAGTTCGACAACGGCTGGCGGACCCGGGCGGGCGATCTCCAGAAGCTCATCGGCCACGTGGCCTTCGCCGCGAGCACCGAAGAAAGCCGACCCATCCTGAACGGGGTGCTCTGGGAACTCAGGCCCGAGCGCATGCGCATGGTGGCGACGAACGGCCACCGCCTGGCCCGGATGGACGTGCCGACGTCGGGCGGGATCGGAGGCGGCCAGGCAGACCTGATCGTGCCTCCCAAGGCCTTGGAGCAAATCCGGCGGCTCTACGGCGACCAGGACGAGCTGGAGATCGCCCGGAGCGAAAACCACCTCGGGTTTCGCTCCGCGACGACCGTGGTCTACACCCGGCTCATCGAGGGGCCGTATCCTAACTACGAGCAGGTGATCCCGCGCGAAAACGACAAGACCCTGACGGTCGACAAGGCCACCTTCGCCGCGGCGATCCGCCGGATGCATATCGTGGCGAGCGACCAGACCCACCGCATCCGGCTGGCTCTGGCGAGCGGCTCCTGCAAACTCTCGGTCCAGACGCCTGACCTGGGCGAGGCGCAGGAAGAGCTGGCCGTCTCGTACGAGGGCGATCCCCTCGAAATCGGCTTCAACGCCTCCTACCTGCTCGAGATCTTGAAGTACATGCCGAGCGACGAGGTTCGCATGACCTTCAAGGGCCCTGAGCGCGCGGCCACCTGCGAGCCGGTGGGCTGGAACGATCCGGCGTCCTACCTCACCCTGGTCATGCCCTTGCGGCTGGTGGACTGAGGTGGCCGGCAGCAGACCGCTCGCCGTGAAAAGGCTCTAGGGCAAGGCCCGGTTCCCGCCGCCGGCCCCGAGCCCCGCTCGTCGTTCGCTGCCGGCCCGACCCCACGCCCTCCTCTACTCCGTGCCCGCGCCCGCTTCCCGGACCATTCACGTGATCGGGGTGCCCATGGACCTGGGGTCCGGGCGCCGGGGCGTGGACATGGGCCCGTCCGCGATCCGGATCGCAGGCCTCGGCGAAAAGCTTCGCGAGCTGGGCCAGCGCGTGGTGGACGAGGGCGACCTGCACATCCGCAACGTCGAGGAACTGAAGGTCGGCAGCGTCCGGGCCCGCTACCTGGGCGAGATCACCCGCGCCAGCCGCGAGCTCAGCCGCACGGTCGAGCAGGTAGTGCGGCGGGGGCACTTTCCGCTCGTCCTGGGCGGGGATCACTCCATCGCGGTGGGGACGGTCTCGGGCATCGCGGCCCACGCCCGGCGGCGGGGAAAGCGCGTCGGGGTCCTCTGGGTGGACGCCCACGGCGACATCAATACCCCTGCCACCTCGCCCAGCGGGAACGTCCATGGCATGCCGCTGGCCGCCCTCCTGGGACTCGGCCCCAGGCCCCTCGCCGGGGTGGGCGGTCGGTTCCGGAAAGTGGACCCGGCGAACGTGGCCCTGGTGGGTGTTCGGAGTCTCGACGAGGGCGAGCGCCGGCATCTCAAGACGTTAGGCGTCCACGTGTACACCATGGCCGACATCGATCGCCAGGGAATCCATCTGGTCATGCGGAAGGCCCTGCACGATGTGACGGCGGGGACCGACTACGTGCACGTGAGCTTCGACCTCGACGCGGTCGATCCGAGCCTCGCCCCCGGGGTGGGAACCCCGGTCAAGGGCGGCCTCGATTACCGCGAGGCCCACCTCGTCATGGAAAGCGTCGCCGACGCCGGGGTGATGACCTCGCTCGAGCTGGTGGAGGTCAACCCCATTCTGGACGACCGCAACGCCTCGGCCCAGTTCGCCGTCGAGCTGGTGCAGTCGGCGTTCGGCAAGAAGATTCTCTGACCGGCTCACCTCGGCGCCAGGGTATCCTCGACCGCAGGGCCCGGGCCGGCCGGAATCCGGTCGGGCTGCAGCGAGTCGGCCGGGAACACCGAATCCTCGGGCGCCGGGACCGCCTCGGGCACGGCAGGCGCCGTGTCCGGCACCCCGGCCGAGTCGGCCGGGAGGGCGGCTTCCTCGTCCGCCACTCGCGGCACCTCCACCCATTCGCCCCGCATTCGACGCAGGATCAGCTCCTGTCGCCACCGCATCCGGCCGGGGCGGAAGTCCGGATTCGATCGCAGCGGGAACGGGAGCGCCCCGGCCAAGGCGGCTGCCTGCTCGGCGGTGAGCCAGCGCGCGCTTCGCCCGAAGTAGCGGCGGCTCGCCGCCTCCACTCCCCAGATGCCGTCTCCCAGCTCGGCCACATTGAGGTAAAGCTCCAGGATCCGCCGTTTGCTGAGCGCCAGCTCGAGCCGCCAGGCGGTCACCGCCTCTTTCAACTTGCGCAGCGGATTGCGGGAGGGCGACAGATACAGGTTCTTCGCGAGCTGCTGCGTGATGGTACTCGCCCCGCGCAGCCGGTCGCGCCGGCTCCAGGCCCTGGGCAGAACCTCGAACAAGGCCCGCCGGTCGCGCTGGTCGGCCCAGGAAAAGCTTCGCCGCGGGTAACCCAGCGCCTGGGCCAGCGCGAGGTAATCAATCCCGTGATGGAAATAGAAATTGTTGTCCTCGCCGATGATGGCGGCCTCCACCATGACCGGCGCGATCGAATCGAGCGGGACCGGCACATAGCTCGGCCCGCGCCCGGCGTTCCCGGCCGCCGATACCCTCCCCCCCGCGTGCCGCATCGCCATGAACGCGGTTCGGGCCGGCCAGTGACTCCGGAACCAGACGGGTGGAGGCCACACCGCAAGCAACCAGATCAGGAACAGCGCAAGCAGGAGACCTGCCGCCCGGAGGGCAGCCGTCATCGGTCGGGTAAGCCCAGAAGCCGGAAGGTGAAGTAGGTGGACTCCTGGGTGGCGATGCTCTGCCCGATGGCCGGGAAGGTGAGGGCAAGCCCGGTCCGGCGCACGCCGCTCGCGGCGAGGACCCGCCCGTCGGCAGCCACGGTATGCCAGAGCGAGTCGGTCCCCGTCGCCGCGATCCCGATCGGCTGGTCGAACTGGGTGGTCTCGCCTCGGGCCTCTCGGAGCCGGACCTCGCTGATCACCAGGGCGTCGCTCCCGCCCTGATGCACGACCTCGCCGCCGCGGAGCTCCCCTCGCGCAGTCTCCACCACCTCGAAGCCACCCAGCCGGACCGGCCGGCTGGTGGAGTCCGTCCAGACCTCGCCGGAGCCCGCTCCCGCGGGAGGTAGGCTCGGGAAGAGCAGCGCCAGCTCGTCCCGGACTTGATCGCCCACCAGCGACCGCACGGAGGCGGTGGTGAAGTTGCCAGGCGCGCCACCGGGTCGCCGCTCCGCCGTCCAGCGGGTCCCTCGGGCGCTGTCGAGCTGGAGAATCGGGACGGGCGCCTCGCCGTCCGGAACCACCGAGTCAATCGTGGCGGCGAGCCGCGTCACCGAATCGGTAGCGATCCAGGACACGGTGACAAAGGCGGTGCGGCCTCGGAGCTGGGTCTGAATCTCGCCACCCGGCATCCACGAGACGATGGAATCCCGCCGGGTCAGCGCGTAGCGGGCGAGCGCCCCTCCGCTGGTGGGATAGCTGGGCCGGACGGCGCGCCCGAGCCCGGGTCGCGGGGCCTCGACGCGTGGGGTGGGTTCCTCGCTCGGCGTCGGGGCGGGGGCGGGGGCGGGAGCGGGGGCCTGTCGCGGCGGTGGGCTCGCACTGCAGGCGAGGCTTGCGAGAACCGCCGCCCCCCACCAGCGCCGACGCATGACTACTGCAACAGGGTCGTGGTGGTCTCGATCGTGACGTTGATCGGGATCGGCTCCGGAGCGAAGGCGCCCGCCAGGGTGAGCTCCTGCTTGCTGGCGAGGCTGCCTCCCAGGTAGGCCCCATCGGGGGCGATGAACCAGGCGGCGGTGGCGATCCCGGTGCCCTCGATCGCGGCGTCCTGGCCCTGGATGTTCTGGGTCCCGTTGAACGAGCTGCTGGACGCGGCGGCCACCTTCATGGCCCGGACGCCCTTGAAGCTCTCCGCGGAGGCCTGGAAGTTCGTCACCGTGCGAGTGGCCAGGCTCCCGCTGCCCAGATCGTCGGTAACTTCCGTCGTGTCGCTCCATTGATCGCCCGCCTTCCTCCCGGCGGGCACCGGCGGCAGAAACTGGCGAAAGATGCCGGCAAACTGCTCGCCGACGCCCCGAGTGCCCACCGCCTTGAATTCCGTGATCCGCCCGCTCTTGCCTACCAGGCCGTGCCACTCGGATCCCGCGGCGGCCTTCACGGCCTCCTGCGGAATCGGCGAGGTGCTGTCGGTGAGCATGGAATCGAGCACCAGATGAATGCTCTGCCCCCCGGCCGTGTCCGCCAGCGTGACGGTCACGAACGCCGTACTGGTGAACTCGGCCCGCTGCTCTCCCTGGCCCATCGCCGAAAGGTTGACCACCTGGGCGGTCTTCATGTCCACCCGATACTTCCGCGGCGCCTGCGGGACGAGCGGCTTCCAGCCGGCCAGGTGTCCGATTAGCAAGGAGGCGACGAGCCAGGGACGAGCCCGCATGGGGTTTCCTCATTTCGGGTTGCGGGCAGGAACGAGAGGTACTCCCCTCACCTGCCGCTGGAGTTGAGGCCGGGTTTGGTGCGGCCGAACACGGCGACGAGCTCCACCTCGTCACTCGTCACCTTGAGAAGCTTCCACCCCCGCTTCCGCATATCGCTGCGCCAGCTGATCAGGCGCTCCCAGTCCTTGGCGCTGGTCCGGAACACCCGAAGCTCTGCCACCTGCTCCCAGGCCTCCGGATACGGCTTGCCACGATCCTGTGGGCTGCTCGTTCTGGCCATGGGCACGCCAGCTACTCTCCACAAACAGGGCTGTTAAGCTACCGCCGCAAGGCGGGTGCTGGTAGAGTCCCGCGACACGCCCGCCGCGCGATCCCGGGCACCAAAGCAAGTCGGAGGAGCCAGGTGTCCCCTGACTCCCCCGGTGTAAATCCGGCCGGACCGTAAGCCGAGTTCTGTTTGTGAGCCGCGTCACCCGCGGCCCCAGATGGTCATCTGTCTGGGGTGACCGTCGCCGGCCACCTCGAGCGGCCTACCCGCGGCTCCCGCCGTTCCCCGGGCTATTGCCCCGAGGTCCGGCTTCGGTGTGGGCCAGACCTCGCCGCCTATTTGGCCTTGCTCCGACTGGGGGTTGCCGTGCCGCCGCTGTTACCAGCGGCGCGGTGGGCTCTTACCCCACCGTTTCACCCTTGCCTCGGTGGCGCCTTGCGGCTCCCGGGGCGGTCTCTTCTCTGTGGCCCTTTCCGTCGCCTTTCGGCGCCCAGGTGTTACCTGGCAGTCTGCCCGGCGGAGCTCGGACTTTCCTCGAGCACGCAAAGGCGCTCGCGACCATCGCATCCGGCCGTACCTCGAATATACAGCCCCTATCCCTTGCCCTCCACCCGCGCCAGCCCGACTCGAGCCTCCCGGAGCCACGGGTCGAGGATCCTGTCCCCGCGCCCCCACTGCGCAAGCACCTGGCGATACTCTGCCGCGGCTTCGGCGCGGCGGCCCAGCTTCTCCAGGGCGGCCGCCCGGAGCAGCCGGATCTGTCCCAGCAGACCCCAGCGCGGGTCGAACTGTCGCTGGTGGGCGAACAGCGCCGGATCGAGTCGGAGGCCGTCCAGGAGCGAGACGGCGCGCTCGGGCCGGCCCAGCTCGAGCCATGCCCCGGCGGCGACCGGTACTCGGAAGGCATGCCAGCTGGGCCGGCCCTTGGCTTCGCTGGTGAGGTCAGCCGAATCCGGAAGGCTGAGCAGCCGGCGCGCCACCGCCGTGTCGCCCTGAGCCAGCCCCTGCAGTGCCCGGAGTTCCGCCGGGGGCTCGCCGCCCTCCAGCGCCACCAGCTCCTCGAGCGGGGTGGGATCGCTCGGGTTGGCGAGGTAGAGGCCCAGGGCCGCGGGCCAGCCGTACTGGGCCACCTGGGCCCGTTCGTCCTTGGGGGTCCTGCGCGCCAGCTCGGCCACGGCATGCCAGATCGGCCGGAGCTTCTCGGGGGCGCCGAGGGAGGCGTAGAGATTGCCGAGCAAGAGATTCTCGTACAGCGTCCGCCCCCCGGCCTCTCGGGCGAACACCGCGCCGGGCGTCCAACTGCGCCGCACCTCCGCGGCCAGGCGGAGGGTGCGCTCGGCGAGGGCGATCTGCCCGGCGTAGGTTGGCACGTTCGCGGCGGCGGCCACGTCTCCAAGTGCCTCGAGGGGGAGTCGGCCCGGGTCGAAGGCCTCAGGCTTGGCGGAGTCCACCGCTTCGGCGAGGGTTCGGAGCGCCTGGTCCAGGTTGCCGAGCGCGGCTTGCAGCCGAGCCTTGACGAACGGCAAGTCGGGCCGGAGGGTGACGGCGCCTGGCGGCGTGAACCGGGCCACCGCCGCGAGCGCTCCGCCGTAGTCGGCCCGGGCGATGTGGGCGGCGAGCAAGGCGTTCTGGGCGTGTGCGTTGTCCGGCTGGTTGGCGAGCCAGGTGCGCGCAGTCGCGAGTCCTTCGTCGCGGGCCCGCTGGATGGCCCGCGCCAGCGTCACCGAGTCGAGCCCCGGCCCGGGCCGGGCCGCGGCGGTCAGGACCAGCGAATCGCCGGCGAGCAGGGCCACGAACGGTTTCGCCTGGGAGGCGGTGTTGAACAGGTGGGCCAGGTGCTCGTAGGCCAGGTAGTAGTGCGGGTCGAGGGCGATGGCCCGCTTGAAGGCGCGGAGCGAGGTGGTCCAGTTGGCCCCCTGAGCGGCGCGGCTGGTGTCATGGAAGGTCACGTCGCCGAGCCCGTACCAGGCGTCCGCGTCGCCCGAGTCCCGGGCCAGGAGTCGCCGGTAGGCGTCGCGTCCCCCGGCGTAGTCGCCTTCCAGGAAAGCGCGATAGGCTGCGATCATGGCACGGTCGCTCTCGGGAAGCCGGGACGCATACTGCGTCGCCCGCTGAATCGCGAGGATGCCCAGGGAATCCCTCTCGCCAGCCCTCCAGCCGCGGGTGAGTGACAGCTTGTAATAAGCCAGCCCGAACGCCGAATCGAGCGCGACGCTCCGGCGAAGATGACGCTCCGCCGTACCCAGGTCCCAGCGGTTGAGCGCTTCCAACCCCTGGAGATAGGCGCGGTAGGCCTCGAGCGAGGGGGTCGTGACCTGCGCCAGCTCGGTCGCGACCTCGCTCGGCGCCCCCGAAAGGTTGAGGATCCGCGCCGCCAGCTGGTCGAACAGCAGCCGCACGTCCGCCCCCCGGCGGCCGTCCACCTGGGCCACCTCCAGTCGCCGCCCGCTTGCCACGTCGTAGACCCGAGCGGCCAGATGGAGGGAGTCTCCCGCGACCACGTAGTCGCCCAGCACCAGGGTCCACGCCCCGGCATCGCGCGCCAGGCGGCGGGCCATGTCGAGTCCGATCGGCGTTGCCGGCGCGAGGCCGCGGCGGTCCAGCAGGTCGTACACCCGCCGCGGGTCCACTACCGAGAGGTCGGTCCACTGCGAGAGGTTGAGCGTCAGCATGTTGACGCTGCCGTCGCGCAGCCAGTCCGCCTCCGGATCGCCCCGGACGTTGACGAATGGCAGCACCAGCAACGAATGACGCGGGTTCACGCCACTCGGGGGCCCACTCGGGCGGAGGGTCAGCCGAGCCGCGACGCCGACGGCCAGTAGCCCGCCGGCGGCGAGGGCGATCCCGCGCATCCGGCGCGAGGCGCGACGGAGCCGGACCGGCGCCGTGGGCGCCTGGATGGCCTGGCGGAACTCGCCCCCCGTCTGCCAGCGCCGGGCCGGGTCTTTCTCCAGGGCGCGCATCATCGCGTGAGCCAGCGCGGGGGGAGTCTCCGGCCGCAGCGCCCTGATCGGCAGAGGTGCCTCGGCGAGATGCGCCGAAACGATGGCAGCGACGCTGGCCCCGCGGAAGGGAGGCCGGCCCGCCAGCATCTCATAGCCCACCACGCCCAGCGCGTACAGGTCGCTGCGGTGATCCACCGCCTCCCCCGCGGCCTGCTCCGGGCTCATGTAGGTCGGCGTGCCAACCGCCATCCCGGCCGCCGTCCGGGCCTCGCTTCCCTCCGCCACCATTGCCCGGGCGATGCCGAAGTCCGCCAGCATGGCCCGGCCGGTGGCGGGGTCCAGCAGGATGTTCTCCGGCTTCACGTCCCGGTGCACCAGCCCGGCCCACCGGGCCGTGTCCAGGGCGTCGGCCAGATCGGCCACGATGCGAGCTACCTCCGCCGGCGGGAGCCGCTCGTCGCGGACCAGTCGCTGCCGCACGCTCTCCCCCGCCACGTAGTCCATCACGTAGTAGAAGAGGCCGGTCACTTCCCCGGCGCTGTGCACGGTCACGATGTTCGGATGCCGCAACTTCGCGATCATCCGGGCCTCGGCAAGAAAACGCTGGGTCACGGCGGGGTGCACGGCGAGGTCGGGATGAATCACCTTGACGGCCACCGGGCGATCGAGCGTGGCATCTCGCGCCAGAAACACCACCCCCATCCCGCCGCGACCCAGCTCGCGCTCCAGCCGGTAGTGTGGCGAGAGCGCCGCCTGAAGGCGTGCGAGGAGTTCCGACGAGGGATTCACAGTGTGCAAGATAGATCTCGCCCCGGCGGCCTGCGATGACCCTGGTACTAGGACGAGCCGGAAGAGCGGTTGGTTGCAGGCCTGAACGCCGGCCGCCGCTTTCTTGACCCGGCAGCTCCGCTTTCCCGATCCCCCCCTCGCTTGACCGGCCGTTGAGGCCCCCGCCTTATGGTTCTGCCCGCGCCCCAGCACCATGACACCCGTGACCGCGCCTTCGTCCTCCCTGTCCCGGCGCTCCCTGAGCGGCGCCCCGCTCGTGGCCGCGGTGCTCCACCCCGAGGAGCGGAGCCGGGTGGAAGCGGCGGGGACGGGCTGGTTCGCCCTGGTGCATCAGGAATCCGTGCCCGAAGCCATCCGCATGGTACGAGAGCGGCCAGTGGACGCCGTGCTCGTCTCTGTGCACCGCTGCGGCCGGGCCCAGGTGGACGCGGTCGGCCACTTGGTGCGCGGGTTCCCCGGGGTTCAGACGGTCGCCCTGGTGAGCCGCCACGATCCGCTCGGGGCGGAGACCCTTCTCCATCTCGGCTTGTCAGGCGTGCGGCAGGTGGTGGACGTGACGTACCCCGAGGGCTGGCAGCGCCTCCGGCGGCTCCTGGGCGAGCCGGCCAGCCGGGATGCCGCGCGCATCCAGGGACCGCTGCTGGAACAGCTCGGCGAGGTGCTCCCGGAGACCAGGCTCTTCTTCGAGGCCCTGGTCCGGCTCGCACCGGACGTCCCCACCGTCCGGCAGCTCGCCCGCCACCTCGAGGTGCGCACCAGCACGCTCATCTCGCGCTTCCAGCGCGCCGGGCTTCCCTCCCCCAAGAGTTACCTGGCGGCCATCCGCCTGGTGCACGCGGCGCTGCTCTTCGAACGTCCCGGCTATACCGTGGCCGACGTGGCCTACCGTCTCGAGTACAGCTCGCCCCAGAGCTTCGGCCGCCACGTGCGCGCCCTGATGGGAATCACCTCCACCGAACTGCGATCCCGCTTCCCCTTCGAGGCGGCGCTGGAACGGTTCGTCGAGGTGATGATCCGGCCCTATCGGGCCACGTTGCAGCGCTTCCGGCCCCTGGGGCGGAGCTGAGAGAGTGGTAAGTACGTCCCCTCGCAGGGGTGCCGGCGAGGGGCCCT
>JBBIMQ010000006.1:0-20497 GCA_037444345.1 Gemmatimonadota bacterium
GGCGGGCGGTTGATGATCACCGACCTCCTGCCGCACGACCGGGCCGAATACCGCCAGACCCTGCGGCATCTCTGGCAGGGGTTCGGCGAGGAGCAGGTACGAGGCTGGCTGAGCGACGCCGGTCTGGAGGCCGTCCGGTTCGGTCCGGTACCGCTCGAGCCGAGCGCGAAAGGGCCCATGCTGTTCACGGCCGGAGGACGGAAAGCGGCGAACGGAAAGCGGTGAATCCGGCACCGGCAGAGACGATCGAACCCCAACGGGAGACCGACAGTGACGATGACGACGCCCACGCTTCACCCTTTCGAGGCTGCGCGTGAAGCTGGTCGCGCGCCCTTCCGGGTGAAGGACCTCTCGCTCGCCGAGTTCGGCCGGAAGGAGATTCGGCTGGCGGAACACGAGATGCCCGGGCTGATGGCGGTGCGGGCCGAGTATCGGGGGCGGATGCCGCTCGCGGGTGCTCGCATCATGGGCTCGCTGCACATGACGGTGCAGACGGCCGTGCTCATCGAAACACTCGCCGAACTCGGGGCCGATGTGCGCTGGGTCTCGTGCAACATCTTCTCGACCCAGGACCACGCCGCGGCCGCGGTGGTGGTGGGGAGGGATGGAACACCGGAGCACCCTCGGGGGATCCCGGTGTTCGCCTGGAAAGGCGAGACGCTGGAGGAGTACTGGTGGTGCACCGAGCAAGCGCTGCTTTGGCCCGACGGCGGAGGTCCCACCCTCATCGTGGACGATGGTGGCGACGCCACGCTGCTGGTGCACAAGGGGGTCGAGTTCGAGCGGGCGGGCAAGGTGCCCGCGTACGATCCCGATCGTGACCCAGAAGAGTGGGGCGTGGTCCTCGACCTCCTCCGCCGCAGCCTGGAGGCGGACCCGCGGCGCTGGACCAGGCTTGCCGCCGGGATCAAGGGCGTTTCCGAGGAGACCACGACCGGGGTGCACCGGCTCTACGAGATGGAGCGCAATGGGAGCCTGCTCTTTCCCGCGATCAACGTGAACGACTCGGTCACCAAATCCAAATTCGACAATATCTACGGTTGCCGGCACTCGATCGTGGATGGACTCAACCGGGCCACCGACGTGATGCTGGCGGGCAAGGTCGCGGTGGTCTGCGGCTTCGGCGAGGTGGGGAAGGGCTCGGCCCAGGCGCTCCGGGGCCAGGGCGCCCGGGTGGTCGTGACGGAGATTGACCCGATCTGCGCCCTCCAGGCCGCGATGGAAGGGTACCAGGTGACCACGCTCGAGGAGGTCGTGGAGACGGCCGACATCTTCATCACGGCGACCGGGAACCGGGACATCATCACGGTCGAGCACATGAAGCGGATGAAGGACAAGGCCATCGTCGGCAACATCGGCCACTTCGATAACGAGATTGACATGGCCGGCCTCAAACGGGTGCCGGGTATTCGCCGGATCAACATCAAGCCGCAGTACGACGAGTGGATCTTCCCCGACGGGCATTCGATCCTGGTGCTGGCGGAGGGGCGGCTGCTCAACCTGGGGTGCGCCACCGGCCATCCGTCATTCGTGATGTCGTCGTCGTTTACCAACCAGGTGCTGGCCCAGATTGACCTCAACCTCTCGGCCCAGGGGAAGCCGACCGTGTCCGGCACGCGCTACACGGAGCGGCGGGTGTACGTCCTGCCCAAGAAGCTGGACGAGCAGGTGGCCCGGCTGCATCTGGACCACCTCGGCGTGAAGCTCACTCGACTCCGGCCGGAGCAGGCCGACTACATCGGAGTGCCGGTAGAGGGGCCATACAAGCCGGAGCATTACCGGTACTAGCGGTTTCCGGACCGTCAGGGCGATCCCGCCAGCTCGACTCCAGCACCGCCGTCCGTCCTTCCCCGGGACGCTGGCAAGCGCCCTGCTCGGTGAGGCGGCGGCGGCGAACTCTGAAACGACTCCTGGGCGCGGGACCCGCCGCCCCAGCCGCGGCTGGTGCTGGGCGGAGGCTGGGGCCGCTGGCGTTCCTTGCCCCTTCCTGCCCTCGGAGTACGCCGCGGTCGCGGTGTCAGTTCGAGCAGCTCCGACGGAGCCGGTTCCCCCAGGGTCTGGGGAGGCCGGAAGCACCTTGGCGGCGGGGGTGCAGCTCGCAACTGATTGTCCCCCAACAGATTCCACTCCAGGTCAATTTCCGGACACCTGACGGCGCTTTTTTCGGCCTTGCCGCCACTGGCCCCGCCTGGATATCCTCGCGCCTCCGGACTAGCCGGAATCCGGCAGAGTATCGCGCTTTTGGAGATTCCCATCATGGCCGCTGTCGCGCTCCTTCCCCGTCCTCGCCAGCTGGAGGCGGGGGAGCCCCCCCGCGCCCGGGAACAGCCTCGCGTGGAGGCGTTGCACGGCGAGGTGCGGGCGGACCCGTACCACTGGCTTCGCAACCGTGCCGACCCCGAGGTGATCGCCTACCTGGAAGCAGAGAATCAGTGGGCGGAGGCAGGGATGCGGCACACTGCGGAACTCCAGGCTTGCCTTTACCGGGAGATGCTGGGCCGGATCAAGGAGTCCGACCTCACGGTGCCTTACCGCTACGGCGGCTGGTGGTACTACACGCGCACCGAGGCGGGGCGATCCTATCCCCTTTACTGCCGGCGGCGGGAGAGTCTGGAGGCGCCGGAGGAGATCTATCTCGACCAGAACGCGCTCGCGGAGGGGCGAGCGTTCCACGCCCTGGGGGGCATGGACGTAAGCCCCGACAGCCGATTTCTGCTGTATCTGGAGGATCTGACGGGCGCCCGGGAGTACACGCTTCACGTGAAGGATCTTGCCACGGGAGCCGTGGTGGACCGGATCGAGTCCGTCTGGACCGGCACGGCCTGGGCCAGCGACGGCCGGACGTTTTTCTACGTGACGGCCGACTCTGCCAAGCGGGCTCACGCCGTGTGGCGGCACGTGGTGGGGGCACCGCGGGAGACGGACGTGCTGGTGTTCCGGGAAGATGACGTGCTCTACAATGTGAGCATTCAGCGCTCGCGGAGCGGGGAGTATGTGCTGATCGCCTCCGAGGCATTCACCAGTTCGGAGTGGTGGGTGATCCCGGCGGCCGAGCCCGCGAGCGCCCCTCGGGTCGTGGCACCGCGGCGGCCGGGCGTGGAATACAGCGTAGAGCACGGCGCCGAGTGGTTTTACATCTACACCAACGAGGGCGCCACCAATTTCAAGATCGTCCGGGCACCGACGGAGGAGCCCGGCCCAGCGCACTGGCGGGACTGGCTCCCTCACCGGGAGGACGTGTTCGTCGAGGGAATTGAGGTTTTCCGGCGCCACGCGGTGGTCACCGAGCGGGCCGACGGCCTCCGCCGGCTCAGGGTGGTGGACCTGGCAACCGGCGAGGCCCACCACATCACTTTTCCAGAGGCTGCCTACGGGGTCTTCCCGGCCGAGAACCCGGAGTTCGACACCGAGGTCTATCGGTTCACCTATTCGAGCCTGGTGACCCCGATTTCGGTATACGATTACCACCTTCGGACCCGCGAGCTGGTGCTCCTGAAGCGGCAGGAGATCCCGAGCGGCTACGATGCCCGGGCGTACGAGGTTCACCGCTTCCTGGCGCCCGCGCGGGACGGCGCGCAGGTGCCGGTCTCGGTCCTGCTCCGGCGGGGGACCCCGCTCGACGGCAGCGCGCCGGCGCTGCTGTATGCCTATGGCGCCTATGGGATCACGGTGGAACCCACGTTCAACAGCCATGTGCTGAGCCTGGTGGATCGCGGGGTGGTCTACGCCATCGCGCATGTCCGGGGTGGCCAGGAGCTGGGGCGCCGCTGGTACGACGACGGCAAGATGCTCAAGAAGAAGAACAGCTTCTTCGATTTCATTGACGTGGCGCTGGAGCTGATCCGTCGCGGCTACACCCGGCCGGAGCGGCTCGCCGCCATGGGGGCCAGTGCCGGCGGGCTACTGGTGGCGGCCGTGGCCAATTTGCGCCCGGAGCTCTTCCGGGCCATCGTGGCCGATGTCCCCTTCGTGGACGTGATCAACACCATGCTCGACGCCTCGCTCCCGCTCACGGCGCAAGAGTGGGAGCAGTGGGGAAACCCCCGGGACCCCGACCACTACGCCTACATGCGGTCGTACTCGCCCTACGACAACGTGGAGGCGAAGGCGTACCCCTGGATCCTCGCCACCACCGCGCTCAACGATTCCCAGGTGATGTACTGGGAGCCGGCCAAGTGGGTGGCCCGGCTCCGGGCGCTCAAGACCGACCGGAATCCGCTGTACCTCAGGACCAACATGGCCGCCGGCCACACCGGTGCCTCGGGCCGCTACGACCGGTTGAAGGAGATCGCGTTCCGGTACGCCTTCGTGCTGGACGCCGTGGGGCAGGGATTGGGGGGCTGATGAAGCTGCCGCGCTGGTTCGTCTGGGTCTGGGCCCTGGGCACTCTGATCAACCTCTGGGGCGCCTACCTCGCCTATGCCCGGCGCGAGCTGGTGCACGGGCACGTCCACCTGGCCCTGACCCTGGGGTTCGGGTATTGCTGGATCAGGAAGGCACGGTCCAACGTGGGACCGGCGGCGGTGAGCGGGTGAGGGAAGGGGGGAGCGTGAGGTGGAGGCTCATGGGGCAGGGGTCGTGCCGGCCCCTGCCCCATTCTCGGCTTCCCGGTCCGGAACGGATCAGTCCTCCGGATAGCCGTTCGGGTTCTCTCGCTGCCAGCGCCAGGCGTCGGCGCACATGGCATCGAGCCCGCGGGCGGCGGACCACCCCAGCTCCGCGGCGGCGAGCGACGGGTCGGCATAGCAAGACGCCGCGTCGCCGGGGCGCCGGGCCACGATGCGATAGGGAATCTTCCGACCGCTCGCTCGCTCGAACGCGGCGATCATCTCGAGCACGCTGTAGCCCCGCCCCGTGCCCAGGTTCCAGGCCCGGCAACAGGGAGCCTGGGCGAGCTTCTCCAGCGCGCGCAGGTGCCCGACCGCAAGGTCCACCACGTGGATGTAGTCACGGACCCCGGTGCCGTCCGGCGTGGGATAGTCGTTACCGTAGACCGGCAGCTCCCGGAGCTTGCCCACCGCAACCTGACTGATGTAGGGAAGCAGGTTGTTGGGGATCCCGTTCGGGTCTTCCCCGATGCGCCCGCTCTCGTGGGCACCCACCGGATTGAAGTACCGGAGCAGCGCGATCCGCCAGGCGGGATCGGCACGGTAGAGATCGCGCAGCAAATCCTCGATGGCAAGCTTGGTGCGCCCGTAGGGGTTGGTGGCGCGGAGCGGGGCGTCTTCCCTGACGGGAACCCGCTCGGGATCGCCGTACACCGTGGCGGAGGAGCTGAAGACCAGCGTCTTCACCCCGTAGCGCTCCATGACCTCGATGAGGCTCAGGGTGCCCACCACGTTGTTCATCCAGTAGCGCCGCGGCTCCGCCACCGACTCGCCCACGGCCTTGAGGCCGGCAAAATGGATCACCGCCTCGACGGGCCGGCTCCGGAACACCTGGTCCAGTGCCTCGCGATCGAGGAGGTCCACGCGGTGGAAGGCGAGCGACCGCCCGGCGAGCTCCTGGACCCGCCGCAACGCCTCGGGCTTGGCATTACTGAGATTGTCCACCACCACGACGTCGTGTCCCGTCTGGAGCAACTCCAGCACGGTGTGGCTGCCGATGAAACCCGCCCCGCCGGTGACCAGGATCGCCATGAGACTCCTCAGGTAGACCGCCAGCTCGCCGCCGCCGACGCAGGGAATGTAGCCAGGGCAGGGGCTCGACCGGGCAGCCGGTGAACGGCAGCCCGGACAACCGGACCCATCATCCGTTCCCCGTCCTGACCGGCCCCGGCGCGGCCAGCAGTCATTCTTCCGGCGGCCCGGACGCTCGGGCCACCTGGTCCGCCTTCACCTTCGCCGGGTCGAACTTCCGGGCGCTCGCCAGCATCTTCTCGATCGTCTCGTCGAAGTCGGCCTTCTGGCCCCGCTTGAGCGCGAAGCGGAGCGGATTGATGCGGGCCACCACGAAGGCTTTGAGATAGGGGCTTTCGAAGCCTCGCTCCTTGAGCTTGGCCACCGCCTCGGACACGGCCGCATCCAGCTCGAGCAGCTTGGCAGCGCGCCGGCGCCGGATCTCCAGGGCCTGCGAGAGGCGGTTCCCCAGGAACGCCTCGACCCGCCTGAGCACCGGATGATAGGCGCCGCCCGAGAACCGGCCGTTCTTGAGGTAGCAGCACCCCAGGGTGAGCAGCGCCGGCTCCTCGAACTCGGTTTCGTAGCTCTTTTCGGGTCGGTCGTCGAGCTCGGCCAGGGCGGCAGCGAGCCGGATCACCTCCAGCGCCCGCTCCCGCACGTTGTGCGCCTTCTCGGTGTTGAGCAGCAGAATGCGGTGCGCCACTTCGAGCTCCGGCACCAGCAGCACCATGATCGTCCGGGCGCCGAGCGCGCGCATCGCGGCGAGCCGGTGACCGCCGTTGGGGGTCCAGTAGCGGCCATCGTCGGTGCGGACGGCAACCACCGGGTCCATGAAGCGGCCCAGCCGCTGGATGGCGTCGGCCAGGCGCCGGACATGGCCTTCGGAGAGGTCGCGCTGATAGGGGGTGGGCTCGACTCGCTCGATCGGAAGCGCGGCGAGAACCTGCCACTGACCGCCCAGCGGTTCCCGGTACGTCCCGACCACGGCGCCTCCGTCTTCCGTGATCAGGCTCGCCAGGCGATCGATGGCGGCTGGCGGCTCGCCGCCAATCACCTGCGTGGGATTCAGCCCGCGAGGTTCGGGGGCTTTCTTCGCCCGCCGGCGGGCCGGCTTGGCTCCGGACTTCGTCCTTTCAGCCATGGCTGTCGCCCGGCACCGGGTCGAGTCGGGTTGGAGCGGCCGGCTCCAGTTCCGTGCGCCCACAGGGCGGGGCCAGCCGGGTCCGGCGGCGCGGGGCCACCGGCGAACCGGGCCGCCGAGGAGCAAGGTACGGGATCGCCGACTCGATGTCCACGCGGCCTGACCCTGGCCGCTCGGGCCCCGGTACCAGGGCGAAGGGCGGAGGAGCCCTCAGCGGGGAAAGGCAGCCCAGCCCAGCGCCGCCCGCTCAGCGAAAGGACAGGAGCTCCACCTCGAACACCAGGGTCTGGTTGGGCCCGATCCGCGGCGGCGATCCGCTCGGACCGTAGGCCAGCTCGCTCGGGATCCAGAACTGGTACCTCGATCCCGGAGTCATGAGCTGAACGCCCTCGGTCCAGCCGGGGATCACCCTGGCCAGGGAGAAGGTCACCGGTTCCGCACCGGACTTGTCGAACTCGGTGCCATCGAGCAGCGTGCCGCGATAGTTGACGGTCACGGTGCTCGTCGCCTTGGGGCGCGACCCGCTGCCTTCCTTCAGCACCTTGTACTGAAGCCCGCTCGGGGTGGTCCGGACGCCAGGTTCGGTCTTGTTCCGGGCCAGGAACGCCGTGCCCGCCTTCTCGTTCTCGATGGCCGCCACCGAGTCTCGGATCCGCTGGGCGGCGATCATCTTGACCTGAAACGACGCCATGGCGCTCTGCATCTGGGCGTCGGTGAGCCGCGACGTGCCGCCGCCCAGCGCGTCGTTGAGCCCGCGCAGGATGACCTGCGGGCTGAGCTTCACGTCCTGCTGCTTGGCCTGGCTTCCGAGCTGGTAGCCCAGCACATAACTCACGCTGTCTTCGAGCGATGCGAGCTTGGCGCTGCCCGCAGGGCCCGCCTGCTGGCCGCAGCCTGCCAAGGTGGCCCCGAGGGCCGCCATGGCGAGAGGTCTCATGCGATCTCCCGGTGAGAGGGTCCTGGAGCCTCCGTTGCGAGGTCGCAATATAGCGGTCTCCCCGCCGGAAGCGGGCCCCGCGTCCCGAGCGGCACGCCCGCCTCCGGTTCACCCTGCACGGGAGCGTCCCTAAGCCCGGCGTCCCGGACGGCCGATCCTCATGGGGAGACCGGCGAGGCCGGTCGCGGCCTGTCACTTCGGGGGGGAACCGGGTGCAGATTCGGTCACGGGCACAGTGGATCGGGTGGCTGGGCGTGATCACCCTGATCGGGGGGGTGGCTGCCAGGCCCGCGCCTCGGGGGGAACGCCTCGACCATCTGCGGCAGGCAGGAGGGGACCGCGACGGGATCCCTGCGAGGCCGGCCGGATCGCCGTGGGGCGAGCCCGCGGCCGGGGCTCGGGCCGCCGGGATGGGATACGACCTCGCCCTGGTGCTGGGGGGGGTAGCGATCCTGGTGCTGGCGGTGGGGAGGTGGCACCGGCAGCGCCTCCGCCAGCGGCAGGAACAGGAGTCCCGGCTGGTGGAGAGCGAGGCGCGCCATCGGGCGCTGGTGGATCTGTCGCCGGACGGCGTGGTGGTGGTGAGCGACCGCCGGATCGTGTTCGCGAACCGGGCCGCCGCGGCCATGGGCGGAGTCGCGGATCCCGGGAACCTGATCGGGCGCGACGCCGGCGAGTTCCTGACCGGCACCTTCCTCCCCATGCTGCACGACCTCGACCGGCTCCAGGCCGGGGTCCCCCAGCCGACGCGGGAAATCCAGTTGCGCCTCCCCCAGGGAGGAACCCGTACCGTGGAGGCGGCCGGCCGGTCCCTGGTCTTCAACGGGCGGCCGTCAGCGCTGCTGGTCCTGCGCGACGTCACCGACCGCCGGCTGGTGCAGAACGAGCTCGCCGCAAGCGAGGCCCGGTTCCGCGCGGCGCTCGACGCCCTGCCGCACAGCTTCATCCTCTACGACGCCGAACGGCGCATTCGATTCGTCAACCGGCCCGGTCTCGCGTTGCTCGGCGCTCGCTTCGAGGAGCTGATCGGGCGCCGGGAGGAGGAGGTCTTTCCACCCGAGGTGATGCGCGAGCGCCTCCCGCTGCTTCGCCGGGCCCAGGAAAGTGGCAGCCCCCAGCGGGGCGACTGCCTGCTCGAGCTGGACGGCCGCCGCTGGGTCACCGAAGTGCACTTCATCCCTCTGCTCGGGGAGGCCGGGGAGATCCGCCACATCGTGGGGCTCACGCTCGACCGGACGGCGGAGCGGACGCGCCAGGACTGGCTGCATCTGGTCGAGACCGCGCTGTCGAACGCCGCCAATGCGGTCCTGATCACGGACCGGGACGGCACGATTCTGTGGGCGAATCCCGCTTTTACCCGGATGACCGGATACGCCGCCGAGGAGGCGGTGGGCCGGGCTCCCCGCATCCTCAGATCCGGCCGGCAGGACAGCGAGTTTTACCGGCAGATGTGGGACACGATCCTCCAGGGCGAGGTATGGCAGGGCGAGTTGGTCAACCGGCGCAAGGACGGGAGCGAGTACACCGGCGAGCTCACCATCACGCCGGTCCGCGGGCCTGGGGGGGCGGTGACGCACTTCATCGCGATCCAGCAAGACATCACCGCCCGCAAGCGCGCGCAGGAGAACGCGGAGTTTCTCAAGTTCAACATTGACCACAGTGGGGAACCGATGTACTGGGCCACCCCGGACGACGGCTTCCGTCTGGCCTATGTCAACCGCGCCGCTTGCGAGCATTTCCGTTACCAGGAAGAGGAGCTGCTGGGACGTCCCCTGCCGGCCCTGGACCTGGAGCTGGAGAGCGATGGGGGCCGGGGCTTCTGGCAGCGGCTTCGCGCGGCCGGGGCGCTCACCTACGAGTCAGTGCACCGGCGGAAGGACGGCACCTTGATCCCGGTCGAGGTCTCCTCGAGCTACATCCGTTATCAGGGCCGCGAATACTGCACCGGCACGGCGCGGGTGATCCTGGCACGGAAGCGCGCCGAGGCCCGGATCCGGCATCTCAACCGGGCGTACCTCGTGTTGGGACAGGTGGGCGAGGCGATCGCCCGGATGTCGGACCGGACGCGGCTGCTCGAGGAGGTCTGCCGCATCGCGGTCGAGAGCGGGTTCTGCAGCCTGGCCTGGGTCGGGCGAGTGGAATCGCCCCAGCAGCCCCTTCAAGTCGTCGCGGCCCGGGTGGCTCAGGGGCGGCCGCCTGGCGAGCTGCACATCCAGCCGGGCCCCGGTGCCGAGCGGCGCTCGCTCGCCAGCACGCTGGTGCGGCGAGGCCGAGTCTTCATGTGTCAGGACATCGCGCGGGACCCCGACCTCTTGCCCTGGCGGGACGAGGCGCTCCGGCTCGGCTTCCGCTCCGCTGCCGCGTTCCCGCTGCACCTGCGCGGCGAGCTCTGGGGATTGGTGTCGCTGTTCTCGGAGGAGGTCGGTTTCTTCGACGAGGAAGAAGGCCGGCTGCTCGAGAAGGTGGCGGAGAACCTTTCCCACGCGCTCGACGTGCTGGAGCGGGAATCGGAGCGGGAGGCGATGGAACGCGCCCTGCGCCGCTCGCAAAAGATGCAGGCGCTGGGCAAGCTCACCGGCGGCATCGCCCACGATTTCAACAACCTGCTCGGCATCATCATCGGGAACCTGGATCTCCTCAAGGAACAGCTGCCGGAGGGGGAGCGGGCGCGGGATCGAGTGGACACCGCGCTCCGGAGTGCGCTGCGCGGCGCCAAGCTGACCGAGCGCCTGCTCCAGTTTTCCCGCCAGCGCCCCACCCCAGTCGGCCGACTCAATCTGGGGCCGGTGCTCTCGGGGATGCACGACCTGCTGGCCCGGACCCTGACCCGGGAGGTGGAGATCTCGATCCAGGTCGAGCCGGGGCTCTGGGATGTCGAGCTCGACCCGGACGAGTTCCAGGACGCCCTGGTCAATTTGGCCATCAATGCGCGGGACGCCATGCCGGCCGGGGGACGGCTGGTGCTGCATGCCGCCAACCTGACGTTGTCCGAGGGCACGGGGGAGCGCCATCTGGGCGTCCCGCCGGGCGACTACGTCCGGGTGACGGTGCAGGACAGTGGCGTGGGGATGCCGCCCGAGGTGCTGGAGCACATTTTCGAGCCGTTCTTCACCACCAAGAAGGCGGGCAAGGGGACCGGACTCGGCCTCAGCATGGTGTACAGCTTCGTCCAGCGCAACCAGGGCCATATCCGGGTGGAGTCGGCGCCCGGCGCAGGCGCGACGTTCCATCTCTACTTTCCCCGCGCTTCCGCCGCCGCGCTCCCGGCCCCGAGTCGCGAGCCACCCGCGCTCCATCCGATCGGCCAGGGCGAGACGATCCTCGTGGTGGAGGACGAACCCGAGCTTCGGGAAGCCGCCACCGCGATCCTTCGCCGCCTGGGCTATGAGGTCAGGCAGGCCGCCAACGCCGCCGAAGCCTGGGCCCTCCTCCAGACTCAGGCTCCCATTCACCTCCTTTTCACCGACGTCGTGATGCCGGGCGGCATGGACGGATTCGAGCTGGCAGAGCGGGCCCTGGCCCGCTGGCCCGATCTCCGGGTGGTGGTGACGTCGGGGTACACCGAGCGCCTCCAATCGGCCAAGGCCGCCGCCTTTGCCGCCCATGTCCTCCACAAGCCCTATCGGCTGCCCGAGCTCGCGGAGCGAATCCGGACCGCGCTGCGGCCGCCCGCGGAGGTCTCGTGAGCCGGCCGTTCCTGCTCGCCGTGGATGACGAGCCTGACATGGCGGTGCTGGTAGCGGAGCTCGCCGAGCTGGAAGGATACGAGGCCCGCGCGGTCACTTCCGGCCCGACCCTCTTGGCCGAGCTCGCGCACCGTCCTCCCCAGGTCATCGTGCTGGACGTCGTGATGCCGGAGATGGACGGAATCGAGATCTGCCACCGCCTGGCACACCAGCGCGTGGCTGCCGCGCTGATCCTCATCAGCGGCTATGACGGCCGCTACCTTCACGACGTCGAGGCGCTGGCCCGCGCCAGCCAGCTCCGGGTGGCCGGCGCGCTGACCAAGCCGCTCGATCTCGCCGCGCTCCGGGCCGTGCTCCGGGTCGCGGCCGGGAGGACGCCGTGAGGGAGCCAACGTCCCCGCCGCGGCTCCTCGTGGTGGACGACGAGGCCGACATGGCCGACTTCATCCGCGAGGTGGCGCAGGGCGCAGGGTTCGAGGCGAGGGCGGTGACCAGCGGGCGCGAGTTCCGCGAGACCTACCACCCAGGCCTGGAAATCGTGGTGCTCGACCTCATGATGCCCCAGGTGGACGGCATCGAGCTCCTCCGCTTTCTCGCCGAGCGCCGGTCCAGCACCGGGATCGTTCTGGTCAGCGGATTCGACCGGAGGGTCCTCCACACGGCCTCGGAGCTCGCCGCCATGGAGGGGCTCCAGGTGCTGGGCACCCTGGCCAAGCCGTTCCAGGCGGACGCCCTCCGCCAGCTCCTGGCCCGCCGCCCGGCGCCGTCGGCCGCCCCCGCCAGCGACGGTCAGGCAGAGCCGGCCCCCACCGAAGATGGCCTCCGCCGGGCCATCGAGACGGGGGCCCTCCTTCCCTGGTTCCAGCCCCAGGTGGTCCTCGGCACCGGGGAACTCGCCGGGGTGGAGGCGCTGGCGCGCTGGCGGCAGCCGGATGGCAGCGTGCTCGGACCCGCGCAGTTCCTCCCGCTAGCCCGCCAGGCGGGCCTGATGGACTCTCTCACCGACACCATGCTGGCGCAGAGCCTGGCACAACTCGCCATCTGGGATGCCGCCGGCCTCGCTCTCCGGCTCTCCCTCAACCTCGATGCTTCTTCGCTGCGGGAGGTGGAGCTGCCGGATCGCCTCCTCCGCCATCTGTCGGCCGCGGGCATGGCGCCCGATCGCCTGATCGTGGAGATCACCGAGGGCGAGCTCCTGCCCCAGCTCAGCTGCTCGCTCGAGGTGCTGGCGCGCCTCCGGATGAAAGGCATCGGCCTCTCGATTGACGATTTCGGGACCGGCTACGCGACCTTGCAGCAATTGCGCCGGGCCCCCTTCACGGAGCTCAAGATTGACCGCGGCTTCATCGAGGCGATGGGAGGCGACTCGGGCGCGCAGGCCATCGTGAAGGCCTCCCTCCGGCTGGGCCACGAACTGGGACTCCGCGTGGTTGCCGAGGGGGTAGCGGATCAGGAGACCTGGAACCGGTTGCGTGACCTGGGGTGCGACGAGGCCCAGGGATACTTCGTGAGCCCCCCGATCCCCGCCGATCGGCTGGTGCCCTGGGCGCAGCAGCGCCGGGGCCCGGGATTGCCGTAAAGGGGCCCGCGGCCTAACCTACAGCTCGACCGAGGTTGGCCTCGAACCCTGGCCCCGGGAGCCCCCCACGACGCCTGATCGCGAGCGACCGTTCCGCTTTCTCCCTTGGGCGCGGAATCTTGCGCTCCTCGCGGTGTCCGTCGCGATCGGCCTCGGACTCGGCGAACTCGCGGTGCGCTGGCTCCGCCCCCAGCAGCTCCGCCACCTGGGATCCATCTACCGCCCGGCTGACACCATCGGTTTCGAGCGGCTGCCGAACCTGCGCACCCGGGCCAACCTGGGCGATCGCTGGGTGGACGTTTTCACGGATCAGGACGGCTTTCGAGTCGGGCAGGCAGGCCGGGTCGAAGCCGACACCCGAGTGCTCCTCCTCGGGGACTCGTTCGTGGAAGCGCTCGGAGTGCCGTACGAGGAGTCGTTCGCCGGCCTGCTCCAGCAGCGCCTGCCCGCCAGCCTCGGCCGCCCGGTCGCGGTGCGCAACGCCGGCGTGAGCGGGTACTCCCCCTCGCACTACGTCCTCGCGGCCGAGCGGGCGCTCGCGCGGGAGCGGTTCGACCTCGTGGTGGTGGCGATCTTTCTGGGGAACGATCTGATCTCGGACTCGAGCCGCTACCACCGGCCGTTCCACCGCGCGGCCGAGCCGCGGCCCCGTGCCCCGCGCCGCTGGACCCTCGAGGAGTTCGACCGGGCGGTCGTGCTGCCCCTCATGCTGCGCCTGGTGGCGCGCTCCCATCTCGCCGCGCTCATCTGGAACGCAACCGACGTGCTGCGGGCCCGGATCGGCCTGCTGGAATGGCAGTTCCCCGGGGGCATTCTCCGGGAGCGGGCCGGCGGCAGGGAATGGGAGGTGACCGCGAAGCTCTGTAGCGCCATTCAGCGGCTGGCCGCGACCCAGGGAGCTCAGGCGATCTTCGTCTTGCTGCCGGAGCGACTCCAGGTGGACCGGCGGCTGCTTCACCGCTACGCGAGCGCGCTCGGGATCGATACCGCCGAAGTGGACCCGGAACAGCCGGATCGTTTGTTAGGCGACTGGCTGCGGCGCGAGGGCCTCACCGTGCTCGACGCGCTCCCCGCCCTCCGGGCGGCTCACGCCGCTGGGAAGGAGGTGTACGGGCGAGTGGACCTGCACCTGGGGCGGGACGGGCATGCGGTGGTGGCCGACCTGCTGGGACCCCGCCTCGTCCAGGCGCTGGCCACCCCCCCCCCCCCCAACCCCCGCCCCCCCCAGCGCCCCCGCGCCCGCCGCGCAAAAAAAAACCGCCGCCCCGGCCACCCGGGCCCCCGGCCGGCCACGTTCTTCCAGCGTTCGGCGCCGATCCCCCCGACGCGGTCCCGCCGCCTAGCTCACCGCCGTCTTCGTCACGGTGTAGCTCCCGCATGCGGTGAAGGTGATCTCGACCGTGGTCGCCACCCCGTTCCGGGTCACGACCAGCACCAGCTTCCCGCTGTCGAGCCGCGGCCGCAGGGTACAGGAGGGGTCGAAATGGAGCGGGATCGCCGTTTGCGTCTGCACGCTCCAGCTCCCCTCAGTGCGGGTCCAGGTGGAAAGGCCGCCAATGGTCCACGAACCCGCCGGCAGGGGCTGGCCGGGCGCGATGCTGCCCGGCGTGTCGGCGGTGAAGTGCGACACCCAATCTTTGGTGTGGGTCGCATTCCGCCCGGCGCTGTTGGCGATATCCGTGACGAAGCCGGTGATCAGGTGACCCAGCGTGTCCGGGCTCGCGCCGACCTCGCGCTCCCCGTTGTGCCGGACCGAGAACCAGCGGTGGGTCACCGTGTTGCTGTCGGTGTGGGTGAAGTCGGTGAACCGCGACCGCCAGTGGTACCCGGTCGTGGTCGGGAACGGGTCCACCAGGTCAATCGTTCCGTCCATGGTCACGTGAAACGGCCCGCGCTGGAAATCGCAGGCACTGAAGTCGAACCGCACCGAATCGGGTACTGCGTCGGCATCGGAGTTGGTGGGCGGGAACGGACTCACACCCACGATGCACATCGGGGGCCCTCCGGCCGGCTGGGATCCCAGGGCGGGCGCGCCGAGGTGCACCCCGGTGGCAGCGTCGAAGTCGGAAGCATCCACCAAGTCGGCCACATCGGCCGCGACCGTCTCGCCCAAGTCGGCGAGCTGGATCGTGGTGAGACCGCCGCCGCCGGGGCCGGGGCCGCTGGAGTCGCTACAGGCGGCAAGAACGAGGGCGCCGGCTGCGAGCGCGGCAAGGCCGGGGCGCAGAGATTCGCTGAACATGGTCACCGCTCCAGATCTGAAAGTTTTTTCGCACTCGCTGTCAGGATCGCTCCCATCGCTCCCATAGACTCGCGGCCGAGCGGGTTGTTAAGTGGTGAGGGAAATCACACCTGCCAGGGGTTCCGGGTGCCTGTGCCGCCCCGCGAGACCTGGCGGGCCGCGCGAGGGCAGGGGGCCAGCACGCCCTCCCTCGCCCGCCTCCGGTCACCCGCTCCGAGGCGCCGGGGTGCAGCCGAACCATCCCGCCCGTGCCAGGACCTGCTCGAGGGGGCAGAACCCGGTGAAGCTCGACTGCAGGAGGTTGACAGCTGCGAGCGCGGTCCAGAGGAACCAGGCGGGATCGACCCACCACCCCAGCGCAAGGGAGAGAAGCACCACGCTGCCGGCCAGCCGGCGAATGACCTTTTCAGGACACATCGTCGAACCCCCTTCGAACGGCGGAGTATGTCCGGCTTGGGGGGCCGGAACGCTGGAGGCTGGTGGGCGCGGCCGAAAGCGCCTTCCGACGCCGGGGATTCGGCCGCATCATCTCTTCCCGGCGCCGGTGACCTGCCTGAGCTCCCAGTACAGCAGCGGCACCACCACCATCGTCAGGCCGGTCGCGACGATCGCCCCGCTGATGAGGGACACGGCCAGCCCCTGAAAAATAGGATCCAGCACCATCACCAGGCCGCCGGCCACCACGGCGAGCGCGGTCAACGCGATGGGGCGGAACCGGACGGCGCCGGCCTCGATCAGCGCGAGCGGAAGCGGGGTTCCTCGCGCTTCGGCCAGCTGCACGAAGTCCACCAACAGGATCGAGTTTCGCACGATGATCCCGGCCAGCGCGATCATCCCGATCATGCTCGTCGCGGTAAAGAACGCCCCGGAGAAGGCGTGGCCCGGCAGGATGCCGATCAGGGTGAGCGGGATCGGCGCCATGATGACCAGGGGGACCGCGAACGACTGGAACCAGCCCACCACCAGCACGTAGATGAGGACCAGCACCGCCGCGAAGGCGAGCCCGAGGTCGCGGAAGACCTCGAGGGTGATCTGCCATTCCCCGTCCCATTTGATGGCCGTTTCGTCCAGGCGCTCTGGCTGCACCGCGTTGTAGCGGCCGAGGCGTCGGCCCTCCACCAGGATCGTGTCGAGCGCCCGGTTCATGGCGAGGATCGCGTACACCGGTGACTCGACCGCTCCCGCCACGTCCCCGGTCACGTAGATCACCGGCCTGAGGTCGCGCCGGTAGCGGGCCGGCTCCCGCCAGGTCGAGTCTACCCGCACGAACCGGGCGAGCGGCGCGGGACCGGTGGCGGTGGGGACCGGCAGGGCGAGCAGGGCTTCCCTGGACGCCCGGTCCACGAGCGGGAGGCGGGGGACGATGGGCACGCCTTCGCGGGCCGTGGGGATCGCCGCGAGGCCGGCGGCGGCGCCGGACTGGGCCAGGGCCACCGTCTGGACGATCTGCGCCACGTTCGCGCCCGCCTGAGCGGCGAGCGCGCGGTCCACCCTGTAAGTCAGGCGGACCTGGGGCGCTTCCACCGTCCAGTCCACATCCACGACGCCGGGGGTGCGCTCGAAGATCTCCTTCACGCGCCGGGCCGCTTCGAGCCGCGTGCTGTCGGCAGCCGCGTAGACCTCGGCCACCAGGGTGGAGAGGACGGGGGGGCCCGGCGGAATCTCGGCGACCTTGGCGCTCGCGCCGAACCGCGCGGCGATCGAATCCACCAGCGGCCGGGCCGCCAGGGCGATGGCGTGGCTCTGCCGCCGGCGGGCGTCCTTGGGCAGCAGGTTCACCTGGACGTCCGCTACGGTGGGCCCCCGGCGCAGGAAATAGTGCCGCACCAGGCCGTTGAAGTTGAACGGGGCCGCGGTACCGCTGTACACCTCGGTGCCGCGCACCTCCGGCAGGTCGCCGAGCGCGGCGGCGATCGCGCTCGCCGCCCCGTGGCTCGCCTCGAGCGTCGTCCCTTCGGGCAAGTCCAGGATGACCTGGAACTCGCTCTTGTTGTCGAAGGGGAGCATCTTGACCTGCACCACCCGGAGAACCACCAGCGCTGCGGATCCGGCCAGCAAGACGCCGACAGCACCATAGAAGAGGTGCCGCAGCCGGGGCCGCTCCATGAGGGCGGTCATCAGGGGCCGGTACCACCTGGCGAACCACCCCTCCTCTTCCGGCTGGTGCGCGGGGCCCGGCGGCTGGTGCGCCAGGGGTCTGACGTGGCCCCGCAGCAGCCGGAGCGAGAGGTAGGGCGTCACGATGAACGCGACCGCCAGCGAGGCGAGCATCGCCACCGAGGCCCCCACCGGGATGGGGCGCATGTAGGGCCCCATCAGGCCCGACACGAAGGCCATCGGCAGGATGGCCGCGATCACCGTGAAGGTGGCGAGAATCGTCGGGTTGCCGACTTCGTCCACGCCTTCCACCGCAGCCTCCGCCGGCGGCCGCCAGCCCAGCTGGAGGTGGCGGTAAATGTTTTCGACCACGACGATCGCGTCGTCCACCAGGATGCCGATCGAAAAGATGAGGGCGAACAGCGTGATGCGGTTGAGGGTGTAGCCGAAGGCGTAGTAGGTGAACAGGGTGAGGGCGAGCGTGACCGGCACTGCCACCAGCACCACCACCGCCTCGCGCCAGCCCAGCACCATCCAGATGAGTGCGGTCACCGACAGCGTGGCGATCCCGAGGTGGATCATCAGCTCGGCCGCCTTCTCGCGCGCCGTCTCGCCGTAGTTCCGCGTTTCGCTCACAGTCACGTCCGCCGGCAGCAGCCGCTCCCGCGCCTGTTCCACCCGCTCCAGCACCGCGCGCGCCACGGTGGTGGCGTTGGCGCCCCGCCGCTTGGCCACGGCGAGGGTGACCGCCGGAGCGGGAGCCTCCCCGCGCTCGGCGTGGGCCACGTAGCTGGTCCGCTCGCCGAACTCCTCGCTCACCTCTGCCACCGCCCGGAGGTACACCGGCGCCCCCTGGCGGGTCGCGACCACGACGTTGCCCACCTCCGCGGCGGTGGCGAGCGGGGCGCCCACCTGCACCCGATAGACCCGCCCGCCCGCGGGGAACTCGCCGGCCTCGAGCCGGACGTTCGCGGCCTCCAGGGCCTGGGCGACCTCGCCCGGTGTCACAGCGGCGGCGGCCAGGCGCACCGGATCCAGCGCCACCCGGATCTCCCGCGGGGCTCCCCCGATGACGGTCGTCTTGGAGACGTCGGGGACGGTCCGGACCTCGTCCTCGAGCTGGAGGGCAATCTGGCGCAGCTCGTCCGAGCTGTAACGCCGGGAGGAGAGCGTCAGCGTGAGAATGGGAACGTCGTCTATCGAGTGAGGCTTGACCAGCGGCGGGCGGGCGCCGGGCGGCAGCTGGTCCAGGTCGGCGAGCAGCTTGGCGTGGACCCGCGTGACGCTGCGTTCCTGATCCTCCCCCACCCGGAACCGCACGGTGACCAGCGTGTGGCCTTCGCCCGCGGTCGAGTACACGTGCTCCACCGCCGGGATCTCCCACATCCGCTGTTCGATGGGCCGCGTGAGCAGGTTCTCCACCTCGGCCGGCGACGCGCCCGGCAGGGCCGCGAACACGTCAATCATCGGCACCGAGATCTGGGGCTCCTCCTCGCGCGGCGTGGCGATCAGCGCGAGCAGCCCGGCTGCGAGCGACGCCAGAGTGACCAGCGGCGTGAGCTTGGAGCCAAGGAAACGCTGGGCAACGCGGCCGGCGAATCCCATCGCTAATCTCCCACCACGACCTGCTCGCCGCCCATGAGGCCGGCCAGCACCTCGACCTCGTCGCCGCGCGGCCGTCCCAGGCGCACCCAGCGGCGCTCCACCCGTCCCCCTTCCAGGAGGTCCACCCCCGCGAGGTCGCCCTCGCGGATCACCGCCCGGGCCGGAACCAGCACCGCGCGCCGTTGGCCGGCGGCCAACAGGAGCAGGGCCGCGCTCCCCGGGAGAAACCGATGGCCCGGGTTTTCGACCAGCGCGTTGACCGTGAAGAGCACGCCCGCCGAGGAGGGCACCACCCCCTCGACAATCGCCGTGGCGGCTGTTCCTTCGATCAGGGCCTCGAGCGGCGCGCCGCGCCGGAGGCCGCGCACCTGCTCCGGTGTTGCGGCCACCGCGATCCGCAGGTGCGAGGCGTCCTGGACTTCGATGAGCGGGGCGCCCGGTGCGACCAGGGCGCCGGGATCGGCATGGCGCCGGGTCACGATGCCCGCGAACGGGGCTCGAATCTCGGCGTAGCTGCCGAGGGCGTCGAGCTCGCGCGCCTGAGCGAGCGCCGCCTCGCGAGCGGCCTCCGCGCCGGCCAGCGCGGTCTCGGCCTGGTCGAGTTGATACCGGGTCGCGGCACTGTCCGCGTAGAGGGCGCGAAAGCGGCGCGCCTGCGTCAGGGCTTCCTGATACACCGCCTCGGCCGCGGCCACATTGGCGTTCACCTGGACCCGCCGGGCCTCGATGTCGCGTGCGTCCACCCGGGCGAGGAGCTGGCCCCGGCGCACCCGGTCACCCTCGCGAACCAGCACCGCCGTCACCGTTCCGAGGAGCTTGGTGCCCAGCGCCGCCCGCTGGACCGGCTGGGCGAGGCCGGCAGCCTCGACGCTGGCGGGCAGCAGCGTGTCGCGCGCCGCCACGGTGGCCGGGGAACGGCGCTCGGCCCCTGGCGCTGGCTCCGGCCGGTCGCTCCTGCATCCGCTCGTTCCGGGTACCAGCCCGGCGGCGAGGAGGGTTGCGGCCAGAGCGAGCGGGTGCCATGAAGTGCGTGTCATTGTCCCTCCGGAACAGCGTTCGCCGCCCCGCCATCGAGCGCGGCCAGCGGTTCCAGGTCGAGCCCCAGCGCACGCCGCCGGCCTGCCACGGCAACCAGGGCGTCGTGGCGCGCCAGCGCGAAACTCAACCCGCTCGCCGTTTCAGCCGCCGCCGCATCGAACAGTTCGGTCACGGAGGCGATGCCGCCGTCGTACCTCCGACTCACGAGGCGGTGAGCCTCGCGGCTCTGCGCCACGGCCCGCTCGGCGAGGTCCAGCTTGGCGAGCGCCACCGCGAGCGCCTCCCCGGTTTCGGCGATCTCGAGTTCCGCCTGTGCTCTGGCCGCCTCCGCCATGGCCTCGGCCCGGGCGCGGCGGCTCCGGGCGGCGCGGCGCTCCCCGAGCTCCGTACCGCCCGCGAACGGAGACCAGGAGAGCATCACCCCGACGGTCCAGGACGACCGGCCCCCGAACGGCGAGCTCGGATCGTTCCAGTCCAGCCGGCCGAACGAATTGAGCCGGGGTAGATAGAGGGCATCGGCCCGGCGCGCGTCCGCTCGCGCGGCGTCGAGG